>JBEIPT010000331.1:0-4399 GCA_040376895.1 Lysobacteraceae bacterium
AGCCGCCAGAAGATCTGGAGGATCGGATGATCCTGCCGTATCTCAACGAGTGTGTTGCCTGCCTCGCCGAAGGCGTTGTGGAATCCGCCGAACATTGTGATGCCGGCATGATCTTCGGCACCGGCTTCGCGCCGTTCCGGGGTGGCCCGGTGCAGCACATCCGCGACACCGGCAAGGCCATTCTGGTGGAACGACTCGAGGCCCTTGCCCGGAAACACGGCGCGCGCTTTGCACCAAAGGCCGGCTGGGACAAGCTGTGACGGCCCCGGTCCTGGTCGCCGGCGCTGGACTGGCCGGCGCACTGATGGCCCTGCTGCGCGCTCGCCGAGGTGAGCGCGTGGTGGTCCTGGAGCGCCGCCCCGACCCACGCCAGGTTGGGTATTCGGGCGGTCGCTCCATCAATCTGGCGCTGGCCGAGCGTGGTTTGCATGCCTTGCGATGCGCCGGGCTCGAACAAGCGCTGTTGGCCAACGCCGTGATGATGCGCGGACGCATGGTGCATGAAATCGGTGCAGCGCCTTACCTGCAACGATACGGCCGGGACGACAGTGAAGTGATCTGGTCGGTCAATCGCGGCCGACTCAACGAGATCCTGATCGAGGCCGCAATTGCAGCAGGCGCGGAGATGCGCTTTGACCAGCGTGTCGAACAAGTCGATTTTGAATCCCGGGTTCTGACCGCCGTCGACGAGAAACATGGCGGCAGCGAATTGTTTGCCTACCAGCGCCTCATCGGCGCGGACGGCGCCGGCTCGGCAGTTCGTCGGGCCATGTCGGCAGTGACCGATCTCGGTGAACGGTTCGAGCCATTGGGCCACGGTTACAAGGAACTGGAGATTCCACCGGCAGTCGGCGGCGGTTTCCGCATCGAACGCAACGCCTTGCATATCTGGCCGCGAGGCGGCTACATGCTGATCGCGCTGCCGAACGTCGAAGGAAGCTTTACCGTCACGCTGTTCCTGCCGAACGACGGCGAACCGGGCTTTGCCGGCTTGACCACACCTGAATCCGTCCAGGCTTTCTTCGGACATGACTTCGCCAGTGCCATCGAGCATATGCCAGAGTGGCAGGCAGATTTTTTCAACAATCCGACCGGCATGCTCGGCACACTGCGGCTGGACCTGTGGCATATCGGTGAGTCGGCCGTCCTGATCGGCGATGCCGCCCATGCGATCGTGCCGTTCCATGGGCAGGGCATGAACTGTGCGTTCGAGGACTGCATCGCGCTGGATCGACTGATGCAGTCGGAAACCGCGCCCTTCGCGCGATTCCAGCAACAACGCAAACCGAACGCCAACGCGATTGCCGACATGGCGCTGGAAAACTACGTCGAAATGCGCGACCAGGTCGCTGACGAACATTTCCAGCACCTCAAACAACTTGAGCGACGGCTGGCCGAGGCGTTTCCGGCAAACTTCGTGCCGCGTTACGCCATGGTCAGTTTCCGCCGAGTCGACTACGCCGTGGCGCGTGAACGCGGAATTCTCCAGGCCAGACTGATGGAATCCTGGCTGCTGCGTTATGGCGGCCCGGACCTGGTTCCGACCGATGCTGTGCGCGAAGAACTGCTGGCTGCCCTACCGCCTCTGGAGGCGACGTGATGTTTCTGATCCGACCGATCGAAGCACGCGACGACCAGTCTGTCGCGGGAATCATCCGCACCGTCATGCCCGAATTCGGCGCAGACGGCCCCGGATTCGCGATCCACGATGCCGAAGTGGACCACATGAGCGTCAGTTATGCAGCGCCGCGTTCGGCGTATTTTGTCGTGGAGCAAGACGGTCGCGTACTCGGCGGCGGCGGTGTTGCCCCACTCGCCGGCGACGACACCGGACACACGTGCGAACTGCGCAAGATGTATTTCCTGCCGGAACTCCGCGGCCTCGGTGCCGGCAAGGCGCTCATCGGCGCCTGCATCGATGCCGCCCGCAGCTTCGGCTTCAAACGTTGTTACCTCGAGACGCTTGAACATATGGCGGCCGCACGAAAGCTCTATCAGGCGAACGGCTTCACTGAAATCGCCAAACCCTGCGGCAACACCGGCCATTTCAGCTGCGACCGGTTCTACCAGCGCGAACTCTGAACGCCAGCCTGCGGAAACCCCGGGCGCCGTCGCGCCAGCCCGATGGCGGAACCCCGATCCCCAAGTGATCCGTTACCTGCGCATCATCTGATGGATGCCATGAACGCGATTGCCTTGCCGATGCCTTACTTCGCCCCACCCGGCTCTTGGTCGGACGGGCGCGATCGCGTACGCTCTCGCCCCATGACAGAACGGGCGGACGAGGAACTCATGTTGGCTTACCAGGGAGGCGATGCCCGCGCCTTTGAGATGCTGTACCAGCGGCATCGAGGCACCCTGTATCGGTTCTTCCTGCGCAGCCTGAGCCGCCGCGACCTGGCCGACGAGTTGTTTCAGGACACCTGGAGCCGGGTCATCACGGCCCGCGACCGATATCGCCCCGAAGCCAAGTTCACGACCTGGCTGCTGCAGATCGCGAACAACCTGATGATCGATCACTTCCGCCGCCAACGCCCGGAAGATGGCGGTGAGTCCGCTGAAGAGGCATTCCGCACGACACCCGCCGACAGCCGGGAGCAGCCGGAACGTGTCCTGACCGACTTCGAGCAGGCCCGGCGCATGCAAAACGCGCTGGCCGAATTGCCCGACGACCAGCGCCAGGCATTCCTGCTGCGCGCGGAGCAGGGGCTCGGTGTCGAAGAGATAGCCGAAGTCATGGGCGTCGGCCGCGAAACCGCCAAATCCCGACTGCGATATGCGCTGGAAAAACTTCGAGCGAGGCTGCGATGAACGCACCACGCGATCCTGAACTGGACGACCTGCTGGCCGAATCCGACGATCTGTTCGCGCAATACCGCGCGTTGCCGAAATCGGAGCCTCCGCGCGAACTCGACATTGCGATCCTGGCCAAGGCGCGCGAAGCCGTCGCGCGGCCCAGGAAGCCAAGTCCACTCCGCTGGATGGTGCCGCTGGCTTCAGTCGCCACGCTTGCGCTCGCCGCAGGCATTGGCTGGCGGGTACTCGACGCCGAACAGCGAACTCAGGTCGCTGCTGAGGGTCGCGCTTCGGCCAAGGAAGAACAGATCGTCGAATTCGAATTGCTGGATGTGCCGAACCGCGACGCCGAACGGAGGGAAATGGCGAACTCGCCGCCGCCCCCGCCACCGCCACCAGCGCCCGCTGCAGCGGTACCGCCGCCGGTTCAGAAAGTTGCGGCGATGCCTGCCGAAGCGGTTGCGGAACCGGAAATGGCCGACGCATTCATCGCCGAACGCCAAAAATCCGACGAGGTCGCCCAGCCGCGCCAGACCGGCCGGGACTATGCCGAACCACACCTTCGCGCCGATCACTCGGCGCCCGGTGCGCCACCGGAATCCGACAAGCGCAAGGCGGAAATGTCGGTTGGCCAATCAGCCGCCGGATCCCGCGCGGCCAGTCCGGCCGCTGAGAACGAACTCGCCAAAGACCAGGATGCTGCACCGGAGGTTCTGGAGCCTGAGGAATGGATCCAGAAAATCCGCGACCTGCAACTCCGTCGCCGCTTCAACGAAGTCCGCAAGGAAATCACGGAGTTCCGCAAGACTTATCCGAACTACCCGCTGCCTGACGATCTGGCACGGCAGTACCGATGAAGTCGACGCTGTGCCGTCTGGAAACAGCCGAGTTCGAGATCAAGAAGAGCCGATTCATCGTCCACGCCGGCCCGGTCGCGAGCAACGACGATGTTTCGGAATTCCTGAGTCGGCAAGCCGACCCGGAGGCCAGACACAACTGCTATGCGTGGCGGATCGGCGACCACTACCGGTTCTTTGATGCCGACGAACCGGGAGGCACCGCCGGCAGGCCCATCCTGCAGGCCATTGACGGCCAGGGTTTGGATCAGGTCGTGGTGATGGTCACGCGCTGGTTCGGCGGCATCAAACTCGGTGCCGGTGGTTTGGTGCGGGCTTATGGCGGCTCGGCAGCCGAATGTTTGCGTCTGGCCGATCGCCGGCCTTTGTTGGTCTATCGTGAGCTGGCGCTGCACGCCCCATTCGACCAACTCGGCGCGTTGCACCACCTGCTGGACCAGTTGGCCGGAACCAAGCTTGTGGAAACCTTCGACGAGCACGGCAGCCATTGGCGGATCCGTCTGCTCGATGATCGCGTCGAGTCGTTCAAAGCTCAGGTCCGCGATATCAGCCGTGGCAAAGTGCACGTAGAACCCGAAAAGGCGGCGCAGACTGGCGCTGAGCAAAGCGATAGGTGAAGCCGTCCGGATTTGCTCCTGCAAATCTGTCGAACCCTGGCGCATTGCGCCGAATCCTCCGATCGCCCATTTGATTTCTTCGCGGCGCAATGTGCCGGGATCTCAACCCAATCTCTCTCCGCCAGAACA
>JBEIPT010000417.1:0-3394 GCA_040376895.1 Lysobacteraceae bacterium
CGCTCGCTGCCGAAGTGAGTCGGATCGAACCACTCGGTGAATTGAAAATATCGGCCCTGGGTGTGGAGGAACGGCGAGTGCGCGTGATCCTGCAGCTCAAGGAGCCTGCAACGAAGTTGGGCCATGGTTATCAGGTCGATGCGCGAATCACCGTGCTGTCTCTGCCGGATGTGCTCGTGGTGCCACTCGAAGCCCTGCAGCGTCGTGGTTCGGATTGGCAGGTATGGGTGATCGAACAAGATCGAGCCCAAGCCATCACGGTGGATGTCGGCGCCAACGATGGGCGTTTCCGCGAGATCCGATCCGGACTCAAGGCCGGTCAAGTGGTCGTGCTGAATGCACCAGCTACGTTGGTTGCCGGCGATCGGGTCCGTTCACCCTAAGTTGAAAAGCCGGCAAATTGATCCGGTTTGCACGGGCTGGATCTGGAGGCAATCGAGGATGCTGCACACCATGGAGGTACGTCATGGTGCGCAGGCATTTCTTGTTGGAATGGATTCTGGTGTTGTGTGGTTCAGGAAGCAGCGGTGTTGCCGCGTCCCAACTTGAAGCAACGGAAGCATTCGTTTTGCGTCTCGACCAGTTCGAATACACCATGGCACCAGGTGTGCTGGCTTTTGCCAATTCCGGGTCCGTGACCTTGCTGGCGCCAAATCAGCTCGAACAATGTCGTCGAAGCGATGTTGCTGCACAACCTGTCAGCAGCCATCGATTGGTCTACGACAGCCTCGGACGGTTCCTTTACCTCTCCGATCCCGTCATCCGCGTCGACGGTCGCATTGCGCAACTCCGTTCGACCTCCGGTGACCTGATCTGTGCCGGCGCCCAGGCGGTCGACCGCATATATTCTGGCTCGTTCGAATGAAGCACCGGTTGATCTGCACCTGGGGCAGCCAAGGGATCTCCTTGATGCTGACCGATGGAGAAGTCATGGTGCCGATTGGCGAAATGACGCACATCGAACTGTCCGAACGTATCGAGCCTCGCCCGGTTTGCCTTACGGCAACACCTGCATGCCCAGAAACACAAGATCCGGCTTGAGTTCGGCGTGATCCATCAGCATGCCCGCCAGCACTTCGGCGCCACCGCCATGCAGCCACAGACGCGGCGTACCGGCACATTGCGCCTGCGCGGCACGCATGGCCCGTTCGGCAAATCCGGCGGCGGCGTGCCAGGCGCCACTCTGCAGCGCATTCTCCGTGTTCGTCGCGAAGTCTTCGACCTTGCCTTCGCGCAACCAATGGACCCGTGCCGCACTCGCCAACACTGCGGCCCTCATGGTTTCTGGCCCCGGTGCAATCCAGCCGCCATGGTGCAGGCCATTGGCGTCCACAAAATCGGCCGTGAGTGCGGTACCGCAACCGATGATCACGGTATCGACGTGGTCTCGGGCGGCCACCAGTGACGTGAGCATGCGGTCGACACCGAGGCGACTCGGGTCGGCATATCGGGTGCGCAACGCAGACCCGTGCTGTACCGAAGTGATGCGCTCGATCGCCATATCCGGCCAAACCAGTTTCAGCGTGGCCAGTGCGGCTTGGGTGACCATTTCGTGTGCCACTGCCGCAAGCCGGATTCGATCGGGTCGTGCCAGGTCGCGCAAACCGCGCTCGAACATGCCGCGCCAGTCGCCGTCGCCGTGACCCACCGCGAACGCACGCGTGATTTGTCCGTCGGCGACTTCAGCGTATTTCAGTCGCGAATTGCCGACATCGATGAGCAGTTCATTCATGTTTGCGCACACTCACTTCTCCAGCCTCGAATGCTCGCACAACCAGGCCCTGATCCACGAGCAATCGGCCTGATTCATCAACGCCCACCGCCACGCCATCGACTTCTCCGACATGAACACGGCTGCCTTGCAGCGCGTCGAGCGCCGCAAAACGGGCCATGAACGGCACAAATCCTTCCCCTTCGAATCGCCGCAGGTCGACCATCAGGGCCCGCAGAATACTGCCTGCCCACGAAGAACGATCACCGACCACACCCAGTTCGCGCAGATCCACCACCGGTTGGCCAGCTGCCGCGCGAGTGGAAGCCCCCGAGCGGACGTTGAGTCCGAATCCGATCACGACACGACAGTGTTGTGGTGCCGGTGGCAGGAGCTCAATCAGGATACCGCCGAGTTTTCGTCCATCGACCTGCAGGTCGTTTGGCCACTTCAGCGTGACCGGTGCACCTAGGGCACGCAGGGATTCGGCCAGCGACACGCCAACGGCCAGGCTCAGTCCACTGAGTTCACGCAAAGCCCTGCTCAACCGCAGGCTGACAGACACCAACAGCGAGCCGGCATGATCGGATTGCCAGGTTCGATCGAATCGACCACGGCCGGCTGATTGTTGTTCGGCAAGCAGAATGAATGCGGTGGGATCAAGGTCGCCGCGGCGCAGCAGATCCTGGTTCGTCGAGCCAGTGTGTTCGACGACCGTCAGTTCAATGGAATGGGCATGGTCGAGCGCACTTAGAATCAAGGCGCCATCTAGGGCTGGTTCGGAGGTCATGGCGGCATTCTCTCACGGGCCAGCGCGCGCTCGGCCCGGTTTGCGCGTCCGGGCACAAGCGGGCAAGATGCCGCACTTTCCCGAGATTCCGAAACGCCATGGCCAAGACGCCCCGCCCGCAAGCCCTCGCCACCCGAGCCATTCACGCCGGTCAGTTCCCGGATCCGTCGACTGGTGCGGTGATGACGCCGATTTATGCCACGTCGACGTACATCCAGAAAAGCCCCGGTGTGCATCAAGGCTTCGAATACTCGCGCTCGCACAACCCGACCCGGTTTGCCTGGGAACGCTGCGTGGCCGACCTGGAGGGCGGTCAGCGCGGTTTTGCGTTTGCATCCGGCCTGGCGGCCACGTCGACGATTCTTGAGTTGCTCGACTCCGGCAGTCACGTGATCGCAATGGATGATCTGTATGGCGGCACCTACCGGTTGTTCGAGCGCGTTCGTCGTCGCAGCGCCGGTCTCGATTTCAGCTTCATCGATCTCAACGACGGTGATTCGCTGAAAGCCGCGCTGAAACCCAACACCAAGTTGATCTGGGTGGAGACCCCGACCAACCCGATGCTGAAGTTGGTGGATCTGACCAAAGTCTCGGCGTTCGCGAAAAAACACGGCCTGATCCTCGTGGTCGACAACACGTTCTGTTCGCCGGCCGTGCAGCGTCCGATCGACTACGGCGCGCACATCGTCATGCACTCGGCCACGAACTATCTGAACGGTCACTCCGACATGGTCGGTGGTGTCGCAGTGGTCGGCGATCACCCGGAATTGCTGGAAAAGATGGCGTTCCTGCAGAACGCCGTTGGCGCCGTACAGGGGCCATTCGATTCGTTTCTGGCTTTGCGTGGCGTCAAGACCCTCGCACTGCGTATGCGTGCGCATGGCGCCAACGCC
>JBEIPT010000186.1:0-7199 GCA_040376895.1 Lysobacteraceae bacterium
CATCGGCTCTGAAACGTATGCAATCGAGACAGCGCAGAGCCCAGAATTTTCTGCAAAACTGACGCGGCACGCATGGCGGGGTCTCCTCAAGAATTGGCGTTCGAGAGGAAAAAAACCACGCCATGCGTGCTGTTTTCGCCTGACAATATTCCGTAAGTGCCTGCTTGGCAAAAGGAAAATGTGGGGAAACCTCAGGCTGAAGCCGCTCCCACAGACGCTTCTTAGCCCGACGCGCCCGCAGCAACAGCCGGTGCGGTCGGCGCAGCATCGGCTTCGGCATAGCGCTTCTGCAGGATTCCCACGCGCTCGACATAAACCTGCGTCTCGGCATAGGGCGGAACCGTGTTGCGGTATTTCGCGACTGCACCTTCACCGGCGTTGTAGGCCGCGGCAACCAGCTTCACATCGCCGTCGTACCGTTTCAGCAAGCCGGCCAGATGCTGCACACCCGCCTTGATGTTCTGTTCGGGGTCGAACGCGTTCGTGACGCCGTACATACCGGCAGTACCCGGCATCAGCTGCATCAGGCCCTGTGCACCCTTGCGCGAGAGCGCTTCAGGATTGAACGCCGATTCGGCGTGGATGATGGCGCGCACCAAAGCCTGATCGACCCCATGTTCGGTTGCTGCCGTCGCAATCGTCTTGGCATAGTCGACGATGTTCAGGCGCGTCGCCGTCCAGTTCACCGAAGAGTCCAGGCGACAGGCTGGACAGCCACCCACCTCCACGGCCACATAGGCTCGCCCACGCGGCGGTTTCGACGAGAATTCGATGGCACCGGCAGCCGTGCGCGACTTGTAGAACACGTCACGCGGCCCGGAAATGCCGCTGCTGTTCTGCTTGTTGCACGGAAGATTCGTGAAGATCCGCGACCCATTCTTGCCGGCACAGGTGTGATAACCGGAACCTGCCTCGGCCTGTTCGGCGAAGCAGCAGGCGATCATCAACAGGCACAACACAGCAACAAAACGCATCCGGAATTCCTTGTTGGGCCGGGCTTGGACCGGGCCACTGGCGGTTAGTTTCCCAGATTTGGCCCGGAAAAAGCCAGCCTTGCCGCTTGACAAGCCCCCCGGCCATCAGGGCTCGCCGCTATACTCCGCGCCCTTTCGCCTCCCCACCCAGGACCTGCCATGACCGGCAAGCTGCTGATCAAGACCCACGGTTGCCAGATGAACGAGTACGACTCGAGCAAAATGGCCGACGTGCTCAAGGCATCACACGACCTGGAACTGACGGAGGACGAAGCCGAGGCGGATGTCATTCTGATCAACACCTGCTCGATCCGCGAGAAAGCCCAGGACAAGGTGTTTTCCCAACTTGGGCGCTGGAAACAGCTCAAGAAGGACAAGCCGAATCTGGTCATCGGCGTGGGTGGCTGCGTGGCGTCGCAGGAAGGCGAAGCGATCATCGAGCGCGCGCCGTACGTCGATCTGGTCTTCGGGCCGCAAACACTGCACCGCCTGCCGCAGATGATCGAGGCAAAGCGCGAAACGAAGAAGCCGCAGGTCGACATCAGCTTTCCCGAAGTCGAAAAGTTCGACTACCTCCCGGCACCACGGGTCGACGGCGCCAGCGCATTCGTGTCGATCATGGAAGGCTGCTCCAAGTACTGCTCGTTCTGCGTCGTGCCCTACACTCGCGGCGAAGAAGTGTCGCGCCGGTTTGAAGACGTGATGACCGAAGTGCGCGCACTGGCGACCCAGGGCGTCCGCGAGATCTACTTGCTGGGCCAGAACGTCAATGCCTATCAGGGTGAAATGGACGATGGCGAGATCGCCGATCTGACGCTGTTGATCGAGGCCATTGCCGCCATTCCGGCAATCGGCCGCATCCGCTTCACCACCTCGCACCCATTGGAGTTCAACGATCGCCTGATCGAAGCCTATGCGCGGATCCCGAAACTCGCGAACTTCCTGCACCTGCCTGTGCAGTCCGGTTCGGATCGCATTCTGACCGCCATGAAGCGCAATCACACGGTGATGGAATACAAGCAGAAGATGCGCAAGCTGCGCGCACTGCGTCCGGACATCTGCATCTCGACCGACATCATCGTCGGATTCCCCGGCGAAACCGACAAGGATTTCGAGTCAACCATGAAGCTGGTCGAAGAGATCGGTTTCGACCAGAGTTTCACGTTCGTCTACTCGCGCCGACCAGGTACGCCGGCCGCGAGTCTGGTGGACGACACCTCGCCGGAAGTGAAGAGCCAACGGCTGGCCAGGCTGCAGGCGACCATCAACGGGCAAGCCACGCGCATTTCTCAGGCGATGGTCGGCAGCACACAACGTGTGCTGGTGGAGGGTCCGAGCAAGAAGGACCCGACCTGGCTGACCGGACGCACCGAGAACATGCGCTTCGTCAATTTCCCAGGCAATGCGCGGCTGATCGGCGAATTCGTCGACGTCGAAATCACCGAAGCGATGACGAACTCTTTGCGCGGCCGCATCGTCACGCTGGACGAACAGGACGCAGCCTGATCCGTCGTAGCTTCAGAAAAAGTACATCCTGTACTTCTTCTACATTGCGAGTCCGGTGCAGGTCCGGACTCGCTCACGACAAATCAATCACTGACGCGATTGATTTGCGGGAGAGACTGTTTTTCCAGAGCCTCGTCAGTCGTTTGCCGGCTTCGGCATCAGCCGCAGAATCCGCCCTTTGCTTTCGGTCAGCACATAAAGCGCGCCATCGGGCCCGGCACGCACATCGCGCACGCGGTCATTCATGCCGGCGAGCAAACGCTCTTCGTGCACAACCTTGCCGTTCTCGATTTCGAGCCGGGCAAGCAACGCGAACTTGAGTGATCCAACGAACAGGTTGCCCCGCCACGGGCCGGCGCGTTCATCGGTGAGAAACGCCATGCCGCTCGGTGCGATCGATGGCACCCAGTAGTAGAGCGGCGGCGCCATGCCTGCTTTCTCGGTGCCCTCGCCGATATTGCCACCAGAGTATTCACGGCCAAAAGTGACTACCGGCCAGCCGTAGTTGTTGCCGGGCTTGATGACGTTGATCTCGTCACCACCCATCGGGCCATGTTCGTGAATCCACAGTTCGCCAGTGGCAGGGTTGATCGCCGCGCCCTGCGGATTGCGATGACCGTAGCTGAAGACCGCATCGTTCGCGCGACCTTTGCCCCGGAACGGGTTGTCATCGGGAATCTTGCCGTCGCGGTCGACCCGCACCACCTTGCCGATGCTGTTGTCCAGCTCCTGGGCTTTGTCGCGATATTGGTTACGCTCACCCAGCGTTACGTAAAGCAGTCCGTCCGGTGCAAAAGCCAGCCGTGCTCCGAAATGGAAGCCGTTGTCCAACGGCGGGTCTTGACGGAAGATGACTTTCTTGTCGGTCAGCTCGTTGTTTTCGAGCACGGCGCGCATGACAGCGGTGAATGCGCCGTTTCGGCCAGTGGCTGCATACGACATGTAAATTGTCTGGTTTTCGACAAATTCCGGATCCAGCACCACATCCAGAAGGCCACCCTGACCTTGAGCGTGCACCACGGGAACACCTTTGATCGGCTCGCCTGCCTGCCCGTCGGCTGTCACGATGCGCAGCTTGCCCGGTCGCTCGGTGACCAACATTCGACCGTCAGGCAGAAACGCCAGACTCCACGGTGAGTTCAGCCCTTCAGCAACCACCTGCACGTCAATTGCGCCTTGTTCGCTGTCGATCGTGCCGGGAATACTGTTGGCTGCCGAACAGCCTGTAGACATCCCGATGACTACGCAGATGAAAAGATGACGCATGCTCAGCTCCAGGTTGCCATGATCCGCTCGATGTTATCGAACCGCCAGAAATCCGGCGTGATGGCCGCGTGTTGGTTGATCTCAGCGAGCGCTGCCTTCGGTGCCGATCCGCCCCCGCGCGTCTCGCGTCTGCCGACTGTGCAGGCGGAGCCGACCCCAACGCATAGCCTGGCCGAATCCGCTCCGAAACAGGAGCGTGACCTGTCCGAACGTCTGCGTCAGATTCCTGCACTCGGATGGCGGGATCGCGGCAATGCCGCCCAGGATACGCAAGTTCAAAGCCGCGGTTTTGGTGCCCGCGCGAGCTTCGGAATCCGCGGGATCCGCCTGTTTCTGGATGACGTGCCGATCAGTGCGAATGACGGTCAAGGCAGTGTTGCTGCGTTACCGGTGTTCGGTCTGGGCGACGTGACCTATGTAGCGGCACCTCAGAGCTTGCGATACGGCAACGCCGCCGGCGGCGCACTGTTGGCGTGGTCGCCCACCATCCGGTCCGGCGCTGCGCAACGTTTCCGTGTGCTGGCAAATCTGGATCAGCATGGCATCGATGCGCGTGTCGCCCGTCGACTGCGCAGCGACCGGCCGGGCTTCAGCAACACCCTGAACTGGCTTCGCGCCGACGGCGATCGGCCGCACAGCGCGTTCGAACGCAAGCTGTTGCACACGGTGGTTGATGCTCCCGACGACCAGCCCCTGCGCTGGCGATGGTCAGTGAATCTGCTCGACGTGCCGGAAGCGGAAGATCCGCTCGGCATCAGTGCTGCCCAATGGCAATCGGGAATCGACGGTGATCCTGCTGCGCTGGTGTTCAACACCCGAAAAAGTGTTCGGTCGGGACATACCGGTTTCAGTGTGGCGATTCCGACACCACTTGGCGAGTGGCAACAGAACATCTGGATGGGTCAGCGGGACGTGGTGCAGTTCCTGTCCATTCCGGTTGCCGTGCAGGCAAATCCGCGTCATCCGGGCGGAGTGATCGATTTGCAGCGGCACCAAGGCGGCCTGATCGGTTCTCTGCAACTCGACCATGGCTGGAGTGCCGGTTGGGAATGGGCACAAACCCGGGAACAACGCCGCGGCCTCGAGAATTTTTCCGGCGAGGAACTTGGCGTGCGCGGGCGGCTTCGTCGCGATGAAACGAATGACCTCCAGACCTTCGACGTGTTCGTCGGGTACGAGTACCGATGGCGTGACGACTGGTCGATCGATACTGGCCTTCGCCTCGGCGATTGGCGTCTGCAGAGTCGGGACCGGTTTCTGTCCAACGGGGATGACAGTGGCAACCGGCAACTCGAAACCTGGTCCGGCTCAGTACGTTTGATCCATGCGCCCGATGGCCCATGGCGCCAATCCTGGTCGATCGGCACAGGCCGCGAACCCGCAACATTGAACGAATTGGCCTATCGGGCCGATGGCAGTGCCGGCATCAACGCAACGCTCGACCCGGCGCAAGCAACGGCGATGGAATGGCGACATGACTGGCCCGGCGACGATGGCAACCACAGTTTGAGCCTCTGGCAAATTCAAAGCCGTGAGGAAATTGTGCCGGCCCTCAGCAGCGGCGGCCGCGCCAGTTTCCAGAATGCCGGTCGCACCCGAAGACGCGGCATGGAATTCGCTAGCGGGATCGACTTCGTTCCCAATCACCGAATCGAAGGAAGTCTGGCGCTGATCGACGCACGCTTCACCCAAGGCTTCGAGTTCGTTGCCGGTAGCGAACGCCGGTTTGTCGCGGCCGGACGGCGGTTGCCTGGAATCGCTTCCGAACAAGCCCAGGCAGCGTGGCTGGCGCAGTGGAACGATCGCGATTCGACGAGGCTCGGCTTAACCTGGACCGGCCGTACTGCCGCCGATGATCGCAACACGACTTTTGCGCCGGGGTTTGCAACGGTGGACCTGCTGTGGCGGCATCAGTTCGCCGCCGATGTAAGTGTGCAGGTCGAAATCGGCAACGTGTTCGATCGACGGGCCATCGGTTCGGTGATCGTCAACGAGGCCAACGGACGATTCCTCGAACCGACGGCCGGTCGGCGAATCTGGTGGTCGCTGGAATGGTCGCCGAAGTGATCACACCGGCCCGATAACAAGAACTTGACGCTCTCGGGTCGACCATCGGCGCCCTCTTCAGGTCAGCACGGATTGCCAACCATGTCGTTCATTGCTCGATCACTTTCGCTGTTTGCCTTGTACCTCTCCGCGGTGTCAGCACAGGAACCACCGCAACCGTTGGCGGAACGCCAGATGGACAGCATCACCGTTGTCGCGGGATATCAGCCGGGACCCGGTTTGTGGCGGGTCAGCAAAGGCGACAACGAGTTGTGGGTGCTGGCGACGGTGTCGCCCTTGCCGAAGCGGATGCAGTGGTCGGCCGACGAAGTGCGACAGGTGATTGCCGAATCCCAGGAAGTGATCGCGCCACCCAACGTGAAATTCGAGTTCGATCGCGGCACGTTCGGCATGTTGATGCTGCTGCCATCGGCAATGGGCGCACGCAAGAACCCGGACAAGGAAACCTTGGCCGATCAATTGCCGTCGGAACTTTATGCGCGTTGGCTGGTGCAGAAGAAGCGCTTCATGGGCCGCGATCGCGGTGTCGAGAAATACCGGCCGATTTTTGCGGCGAACGAACTCTTTGAAGCGGTGCTGGACGAACTCGATCTGAGCACCAAACCAGTGGTTTGGCCGCTCGTCGAAAAAGCCGTCAAGAAAAACAGGATTCCACTGACCGAACCGGTCGTGACGCTGAAGATCGACGACACGAAGGGCAAGCTGAAAGCGTTCAAGGAATCCGAATTGGACGATGTAGCTTGCCTGACGAATACCCTCGACCTGATCGAGAACGAACTGGATGTATTGAAGGATCGCGCGAACGCCTGGGCAACCGGGGATGTCGAAAGGCTGCGCTCGATGTCGCTGATCGAACGTGCGAGCGCCTGCACGAATGCGATGTTGAACAGCAGCATCGGCAAGGATAGTGGCCTGGCCACGCTGCAGCAGCGGGTGGCCGAATCCTGGCTGACCAGTGCACGCGCCAGCCTCGAGAAAAACCGCAGCACATTTGCAGTGCTCGGCCTCGCGCAGGTCCTGAACGACAAGCAGTACCTCGCCGCGCTGCGTGCCGAGGGTTATCAGGTCGAAGCGCCGGGTGAGTCGGCTGAAGACATGCTTCCGGAATCGGCGCCCGAATCGGAACCCACCGCTGCGCTTGAATGAGTCATAAAAAAACCCGGCCATGGGGACCGGGTATGCCTGTGTGCACAGGTCAAGGGATAGATCGCTGTGCGCAATCGTCACCCGTCGGGGAATGCCGCGTCATCGGGCAGATGCAGCGACGACTTGATCCTGACCGATGGAACACAAAGTGATCAGTGCCATTCGTCCTGTGCCGATTGCCAACGCTAGTCCTTGCGCTTCGCGATGCGAAGCGCAAGGGCGAAGTGTTTGCCTAAACCC
>JBEIPT010000492.1:0-2643 GCA_040376895.1 Lysobacteraceae bacterium
GGCACGATCCGTATTCATGATCCGCTCGTTCAGCAGCAGGCGTTCGACTTGCTCGGTATCTCGCCCGAACAGCAGCGTGAGCGGTTCGGATTCTTGCTGGATGCACTGGCGTACGGCGCCCCGCCGCACGGCGGAATCGCGTTCGGCATCGATCGCATCTCGGCACTGATGGTCGGCACGGAATCCATCCGTGACGTGATCGCCTTCCCGAAAACCGCATCGGCAACCGACCTGATGACCTCGGCGCCGTCCGTCGTCCCGCAGGCTCAGTTGCAGGAACTGCACGTGCGCGTCGTAAAGCCCGAGAAGAAATAAGCACCGCACCGAAAACCGCCCTTCTCCCGTGAAACGGGAGAAGGTGGCCGAAGGCCGGATGAGGGCCAGCCTGGCGCGAAGTGCCGCCCAAAGCACGGACGGAACCCACGCTCCAGTGATTTCACGGCACAATCGGACATCTTCATTTAAGGTGCGTCATGGCCGCCAATCTGCAAGTCATCAAGTCGGAATCCACCCGCAGCGAACTGCAGGAAAGCTTCGGCCGCTTGTATGCGGCGTCGCGTGGCCCAGTGCCGGGTTACGACGAACGGTTGTCCGACCTGAAACGCCTCAGGGATGCGTTCAAGGAAAGACTGCCGCAGCTTCTGGCCGCCATGGAGGCGGACTTCGGTCAGCGCTCCCGACATGAGTCGGAACTCGCCGATGGTTTGATGGTGCTGAAGGAACTCGATTACCAGATCAAAAACTTGCGCGCGAACATGCGCCCGGAGCGGCCGCCAGTAGGCATGGCGCTGAAACCGGCCCGAACCGAGATCCGGTTCCAGCCGCTGGGCGTGATTGGCGTGATCGCGCCTTGGAACTACCCGGTCCAACTCGCGTTGAACCCGCTGATCGGCGCCATCGCCGCCGGCAATCGCGTGATGGTCAAACCGTCCGAGCACACGCCCAAAACCGGACATGCGCTGGCAGAGTTGCTGGCCGCAGTATTTCCCGCCGACAAGGTCGTCACGGTGCTCGGTGGCGCGACCACCGCAACGGCGATGACCCAGTTGGCGTTCGACCACCTGGTGTTCACCGGCTCCACGGAAATCGGTCGCAAGGTCATGCAGGCCTGTGTGCCAACGCTGACGCCCTGCACGCTGGAACTCGGCGGCAAATCGCCGGTATTGATCGCGCCCGACTATCCCATCGAACATGTCGCCGAACGGATCGTCGCCGGCAAGTGCCTGAATGCCGGACAGACCTGCATCGCACCCGACTACGTATTCATCGATGCGGCGCGGCTGGAACCCTTCATCGCAGCATTGCGTGCGCGGTTCGCGCGCAATTACCCGGATTTCGAACACACCCGCGACTACACCGCGGTGATCAACGAACGACAGTGGCAACGCCTCGTGGCATGGCGGGATGAAGCCGCCGCCGCCGGTGCGCGCATTGAGCCGATGCACAAGTTCGAATCGCGCGAACGTCGTGTGATGCCGTTGACGCTGGTGATCGGTGCACCCGATCAGACCAAGATCATGCAGGAAGAAATCTTCGGGCCACTGATGATCGTTGTGCCATATACGCGCATCGATGACACGCTGGCGATCATCAAATCGCGTCCGCGGCCTTTGGCGTTCTACCTGTTCGACCGCAACACGACCCGCCGGGACTCGATCCTCAGCCAGATCGTCGCCGGTGGCGTGACCGTCAACGACATCCTGCTCCACTTCGGCGACAGCAACCTGCCCGTGGGTGGTGTTGGCGACAGCGGCATGGGCGCGTACCACGGCGAAACCAGTTTCCGTACGTACTCCAAGGCAACGGGAACGGTCTATCAGGCCCGCTTCAACACCATCGGCCTGTTCGCACCGCCCTACGGCAAACTGCAGGACTGGATCCTGAAGTTCCTGCGCCGCGTTTGACCATCGTTTAGGCTGGTGCTGAGCGAAGCGAAGCCCAGCTGCTTGAGAAAGCACAGCAGGAAACGCGGTGTGGGCATGTCCTGCCAGCGAAGCAATGGAAGCAGGATCGGAGTGCCTGCAAGACCGTGAAGGAAAAGGGCCCGAACTCAGCGCATGGATTGAGGGCCGATGCCTTTCATAGTCTGTCCAATGGGCTCAACACCGCCTTACCGCCGCGGTTCAGCACATGCGTGTAGATCATGGTCGTCGCCACGTCCGAGTGGCCCAGTAATTCCTGGACCGTCCGAATGTCGTAGCCGGCCAGAAGCAAATGCGTTGCAAAGCAGTGTCGGAGCACGTGCGGAGTGCACGGCTTGTTGATGCCAGCCAGACGAGAAGCCTCACGCACATGTCTCTGAATGGTCTCCGGGAAAATGTGATGCCTCGCGACCGCGCCGGAACGCGGGTCGGTCGACCGCTGAGCCCCGGGAAAAATCCACTGCCAGCCCCAGGAACGCGCAGCCTTAGGGTACTTCCTCGCCAGCGCATTCGGCAGGATGGTTGCACCGAAACCATCCGCCAAATCGCGCTCATGAATCACCCGGGCTGCTTCCATCTGACGCTGAAGTCGCTGGACCAGTTGCTCGGGAATCATGGTCACCCGATCCTTGTTGCCTTTGCCGGAGCGGACCACGATCTCGCGTCGAGCCAGATCGATATCCTTCACGCGCAATCGCAGTGATTCCAACAGGCGCAAACC
>JBEIPT010000435.1:0-3171 GCA_040376895.1 Lysobacteraceae bacterium
AGGTCGCCGTTGTCATCGTAGAAGTAGGTGCCGTAACCAAACAGCGTGTCGTACCAGAAGCCGTAGTCGGAGTAATCGGTTTCCGACTCGATGTCACGCTTGAGGTGTGCAAACGCATAGGTCAGATCGAAATTGCCGATCCGGCCCTGAACGGTCAGCGCCGACTGGATCCAGTCGTCGTCGGCCTTTTCCGGGTATCCGTGCGAAATGTTCAACTCACCCAGCCCTTCGTCGTAGGCGAACAGGCCGTTCTGGCGCTGACGCTGCGCGATGATCGACGGACTGATCGACCAGTCTTCGTTGAAGTCGAGCTTCAGTGCGGCACGGGCACCGGACGTCTGAACGTTGTTGTAGTCGTCCTCGACGAATCCGGCGTTGTTGCCGACGATGCCCGAACTCGGGTACGTGCGTTCACCGTAGATGTTGTCGATGTAGCCGGCGTCTTCCTTCGTCCAGCCCACCAGGCGGATCGCCAGGTTTTCATTGACCGGCAGGTTCAGGTAACCCTCGCCGACATGGCCAAAGCCACCGGCACTGATCTTGTTGGCTTCGAGACCATAACCCGCCGCAAATGCCGATGCATCGGGCTTGTTGGTGATCACGCGGATCGTGCCTGCCTGCGAGCTGGCGCCATACAGCGTACCCTGCGGGCCGGCCAGTGCTTCGACACGTTCGATATCGTAGATATGGACGTCGAGCGCGCCGGTGATCGTGGTGATCGGCTGTTCGTCGAGATACATGCCGACGCTGGGCTGCGGACCCGAGTGGTTGCCGTTTTCACCGTTCGCCACACCGCGCATGTACACACGCGTGAAGCCGGGGCCACCACTGTCGATCGAGACGCTCGGCAACAGGACGGCGATGTCGTCGAAGTCACCGACGTTCATCTCTTCCAGCGCCTCGGTACCGAGCACCTGCATGCTGATCGGCACTTCTTGCAGATTTTCCGTGCGCTTCTGGGCGGTCACGGTGATCGCTTCAAGAACTGATTCGTCCTTGCGCTCTTCGTCTGCCGGGGCCGCTTCATCCTGCGCGAAGGCGAACCCGCTGAACGCCAGCCAGATGGCGGCGGCCAAGGGTGCGCGCCCGAGCGCGGACAGTCCTTGCTGCTTAGCTTTCCTCATCTCCAGTTTCTCCTGGGTAAGTTGTTGGCGTATCGGGGTCGTGCTCCTTGCGGGTGCAGGGAGGGACCCCGGGATAGTGCTCCAGCACCGGGCCGAGCGCCAGTTTCAGCGGTTCGAGCCAGGGTTCGTAATGGCGCCAGTGATCGACGCCATCACGATAAATCGGTTTGCGGACTTGCTCCGAGCTTGCCGTGCGGACCGGGCGGTCGTTCTCGAAGAAGCGCAGGCAGCCTGCTTCGAACGGCAGGCCGCAATAGTCGAGCAATGCATGCACTTCGGCTTCGGTGTTCTCGACCATCTGTTCGTACACGACCCGATGCACACGCCCGGGCAGCACGTCGTCGAAGTGCGCCATCAGCGCGACGTAGTCGGCGTAGTACCGACCCAGATCTTCGAGCCCATAGCTGAAGTTCTGGCCACGTGCGAAGTACTGCTTGAAGCCTGAAAAACAGCAGGCCAGCGGGTGCCGGCGCGCGTCGATGATCTTCGCGTTGGGCAGCGCCAGGTGGATCAGGCCAATATGGAAGAAATTGTTCGGCATCTTGTCGATGAACAAGGGCCGCCCCTGCTTGCGCTGGATGCGGGTGCGATCCAGATACAGGGTACCGAGTGCTGCCAGTTCATCGGCCGGCAGCGTCGCCAGCAGGGCATGGTAAGAATCAAGGCCCACAGCGCTCGCGCGTTCACGCAGGCTTCGCGTAATCGAAATGATCTCGGGCAGTTCCATCGTGCCTTCGACCTGGCTGTGGCTCGACAGGATCTGCTCGATCAGGGTTGAGCCCGAGCGAGGCAGGCCGAGGATGAAGATCGGATCGGGCGACGGATCACCCACCCCAAGGCGTGATTCGAAGAACGATTTCGTGAAGACCTGCTTCGAGCGGCGCACGCGCGCACTGGCATCGTCGGCCTGATACGGAACCATCTCGCGCCGCAGCGCGTTGCCGCGTGCGTAATGCTGAAATGACTCCTCGAAATGGCTTTCGTCTTCCAGTGCCTTGCCGAGTGCGAACTCGAATTGGGCTTGTTGGTCCTTCGCCAGATCGGTCCGCTCCAGCTGCTGACGCATCACGGTGATGTCATTGGCATCGAAGCGGAAAGTCTTGAGGTTCGCGAGGCTCCACCAGGCTTCACCAAAACCCGGGTCAATGCTGATGGCCTGACGATACGCGGCAATCGAATCCTGCTGACGGCCCGCGGTTTTCAGCGCGTGACCATGGCTCAGCGCCAGTTTGGCTTGTGCCGGAAACTGTTCGATCAGGCCGGCATACAGCGCCAGTGCAGTCTGGTAATCACCGGTGCGACACAACACGGCTGCCTTGAGATTACGCGCGCTGGCGTTCTCGGGATCCACACGCAGCAGCGTATCGAGTTGCACCAGCGCCGCTTCCGGCTTGTTGTTCCGGTGCAGCATCATGGCGAACTGCTGGCGTGCCGAATGAAAATCCGGCGCCAGTTCCAGACAACGCGCCAAAAGATGCTCGGCATCCTCGTGGCGACCGAGTCGTGCGGCCACTTCGGCCATCATGCGGATGGCGGCGATATCGGTGGGCGTTTTGTAGAGCCGGTCGCGCAGCGCACGTTCTGCTTGCGGAATCCGGTTCGCGACCAGCGCATCGGCTGCAGCCATCAGTTCCGGATCACGGGCTGAATGCCGCAGGTGTCGGGCCAGTGCCTGTTCGGCTGCCGAGTCGTCGCCCGCGGCCTGAAAATGTTCGGCCAGTGCCAACCAGGCGCCCGGCAAAGCCGGTTCCAGGTCGACCGCGCGTTGCAGCGCGCGGCCGGCGATGTCGCCTTTGCCCAGTCGACCGGCAATGCGGCCCCATTCCAACCAGACAGCGGCGGAGCGCGGATAACGTTGCCGTAGCGGATCGATCACCGATCGTGCCGACTCGGCTTGCCCGCTCAAACGCAGTGCGCTCGCGAGCAACAGTTGAGCGTCGGCCTGATCGGGAACCGCTTTCAGAATTTCGCGTGCCTGCGCTTCCGCCAGACTCGGCTGCCGTTGCAGTAGCTGGCGCGCATGCGCAATTGCCTGCTTCAGCGAGCC
>JBEIPT010000320.1:0-4521 GCA_040376895.1 Lysobacteraceae bacterium
GAAGCGGGGATGTCGCTTGGGTCCGTGCTGGGCGTCGAGTCGATGCCGCCCATGTAACGCAGCACGCCCTCGGCGTCGATGACATACACATGCGGGGTATTCCGTGCACCGTAGGTGTGACCGACCGTGCCCTCGACATCGAGCAGGTAGGCCGTAGGCTTCGCACCGGAACCGACAAGGTAGGCATTTGCCGCCGCACCATCCATCTGGCCCTGCTTGCCGGGTGCACCGGAATTGATCGACAACCACACGACGCCGGCGCCAGTGGCCTCGGCCTGCTGTGTTTGCATGTTCTTTGCGCCGTAGTGCTTCTTGACGAACGGACATTCCGGGTTGTGCCATTCAAGTACGACG
Organism: Lysobacteraceae bacterium; assembly: GCA_040376895.1. GTDB lineage: Bacteria > Pseudomonadota > Gammaproteobacteria > Xanthomonadales > Ahniellaceae > Ahniella. The sequence goes on from JBEIPT010000320.1 coordinate 355, forward strand.
GTCTTGCCCTTGAAATCGGCGAGGCTATGGGACTTGCCGTTGGCATCGGTAGCGGTGAATGCGGGCGCCGCGACACCTACTTCCGGCTTGGCAAAAGCGGGGGTGGCGACAATCGAGGCGATGGCAGCAAACAATGTGGCAGTCGGAAGATTCATGGATCAAGACTCCGTGGTTCAGGATTTGGGTGGGGCAAATGGAACAACCAGGCGCCAGGCGCGCGCCGTCTCGGGTTCAGTCAGCACCAGGCCAAGTTCGGTGGGTGCCGTGGAAAAATACTCGCTGCGGGTGAAGCGAACGACAAGATGGCGCTTGTCACGGGTGATCGTGGGTGGCGCGTGAGACACCACCTGACGATTCTCGATGAACCCATCCAGTCCGGATGTCTCCGGAACGTGTTCGGCATCGATCCGGATCACGATGTCGCCCGCCTCGTCTGTGACACGCGCACCCCAACCCACAAATTTCGGTTGGTGTGCGAGGGCCGCATCAAACAGTTCATTCCATCGCGCATCGGTCTCCGGCGGAGACGATGCCACGGTCAGATCCAGCGCCACGTCGGCTTTGCCCGGAATACAGACTTCGCGACAAGCCAGCCACTTCGCGACTGCGGAGACTCGATGGACACCGGGCGCCGCGTCATCCGGCACCCGGATCGACACCGGCAACACCAGATCGCCCTCGAAGCCGAAGTTGTACAGGCCATCGACGTTGAATCGGGTGGGTCTGGGCCAGGCAATCGAGCCCACGGCAAAACCCGGCGGCAGTGTCCACGCCAAACTTGTAGGGATGCCCGAATCACCGGGGTTCAGCCAATAGGTGTGCCAGTGCGGCTCGTGACGCAGTCGCAGACCGAGTTGTGTGGTCTGCCCCGGCTGCACGCCGGTCTGTGAGGCAATGAGTTCGACGTCGACGGTCTTCTCCTCGGCGGTTGACGCGAACGCGGTCGGCATCACCATCAACAATGCCACAAGCCAGGACAGCTGATTCATCGATTGACTCCAATGCCGAATGATTGGGACTCAGACCGGACCGGGAAGTTCCTGCCGTTGGCTTTCTGCGGACTCTTGATAAACTTAACGAAAGTTTTCAGGGTTCAATTCTCAAGGACGATTCATGGCACACAGTTTTGGCGCTTTTGCGATTCCCCAATCGCACATCACGTATCTCCAGCAGCACCCCGGTTCCGTGAATGACTATCTGGAAGGCCGGGCACCGGATGCCACGGATCCATCGTCCCTCCCGACCGATTGGCCGACTGAAGAACCCGAATCGATGGGGAGCTGGAGCATCAATCACCGCAACACGGATCTGTATCACTGGATCCTCAATGGCGGGCCTGAACTCGTCACCGGCGCCGGATCGATCTTTCAAACCTGGTACGAACCCGATCATCAGTCGGTCACCATCAAGCTCGACGCGTTCAACGAGCGCTTCGCATTGGGCCTCGAACAGCTCCCGGAGCTGGCCGCGTTGGTATCGAAGGTGGATGTGCCTGCGGTGCTCAAGGCCTTCACGGCATGGTGCAAAAGCCAGGGCAAGGACTACGAGCCCGACGAGTATGCGTGCATGCCATTCGTCGACGAATTCGCGATGTTCGGCGAGGGCCTGCAGGATGCCATCCGCAAGGGACATGGGATCGTTTGGTAACCCGCGATCTCCCCTATACAGCGATCAAGGCTTTGCCTGACTTCAGCGATCCATCAACAAGGACATCCGCATGGCCCACAGATTTTCGGCATTCGCTGTCCCGGCTGATCACATCACGTAGCTCCAGCAGCACCCGGGTGCCCTGTTTCACTACCTCGAAGGCCGCAAACCGGATTCGACCGATCCGTCCTCGCTGCCGGCAGGTTGGCCCACCGAGCGACTCAAGTCGCTCGGTGCCTGGAGCATCAATCACGGCAACGTCGATCTGTATCACTGGATCCTGAACGGAGGACCCAAGCTGGTCACCGGCAGCGGATCGATTTTTCAGACCTGGTATCGGCCCGACGAACACTCGGCCATCAAACTCGACACGTTGACCGAACGCTTTGCGTTTCATCCCGGGCAGATTCAGGAACTCGCCGCGTTGGTCGCCCAGGTGAATGTGCGAACCGTGGTCAAGGCCTTTGCAGCTTGGAGCAAAAGCCGGGGCGAGAATCACGAACTCGATGAAGATGAGTGCGAACCTTTTGTCGAGGAATTCGAGATGTTTGGTGCGGGGCTCGAGGATGCGCTCCGCAAGGGCTACGGAATCATCTGGTAGGCAGGCGTTGTGCAGGTGGAAGCTGATCGGGCGGAGCAGCTGCTGTCTCGACTTTCCGCGGCGGGCGGCAGGAGTCCTGGCTCGAGGATGACCAGGTGCGGCAGTCAAACCCCGGAAAACTCTTAGGCTGGCCCCTTGGCCGCACATTGAGTGACTACGCTCACTTTGACGTTGCTTGCAGGAAGCAGGCCTTCCATGCCCCGGGCCTCGACGCCCTGCCACCACTGTCTCGAGGACAGACTCAATCCGTGCCGGTGCAGTCGAATGGCCTTTCTTCTCGGTTTATGTGAACCACGTCGCAACAGAAGCGGTAACTGAGTCGCAATATGGCATTGCCATGATCACTTGATTGACCCAAGGAGCCCGCCGTGTACCGCGCCGCGATTGCCATCCTGTTGTGCCTGAGTTTTGATGTGCACGCCGAAAGTGTGCTGCTTGGCAAGAAGCTGATCGATAAAGGCGATACCGCGGCCAAGGTCATGGCGGCCGGTGGCAAGCCGGAGCGCAAGGACATGATCCCGGCCGACGAATACAGCCCGGCAATCGAGATCTGGACCTATCGACAGCGCAAGGCCGATCTGCGCGTATGGCTGGTCGAAGGCAAGGTCGTCCAGACACAGGTGCTGGATCCGGAGCCCCCGGTCGAGGATGCCGGCGAGTTGGCGGGCGGCAGTATCTCGGACAACCAGATCAACTAGTCGACACGAAATGGTGTCACCCAAAGAAAAACCCCGCGATCACTCGCGGGGTTTTTCGTTTGAAGCATGGACCGAAGCCTGGGGGTGATCGCGGGGGAAAAGTCACGCCTTTTCCCCCGCGGGCCCGGGCTCCGAAGCCAGCAGAAAGTTTCCGGAGGAAACTTTCTGCTGAATGGCTTAAAAGTCCATACCACCCATACCGCCACCATGGTCATGACCATGGCCGCCAGCAGGTGCTTCCTTCTTCGGCAGTTCCGCAACCATGGCTTCGGTCGTGATCATCAGACCGGCGATGGATGCTGCGTTCTGCAGGGCCGTGCGCGTGACCTTGGTCGGATCCAGGATGCCGAACTCGATCATGTCGCCGTACTGGCCGTTTGCTGCGTTGTAGCCAAAGTTGCCCTTGCCTTCGGCAACCTTGTTCAACACGACGCTCGGTTCGTCACCGGCATTCGACACGATTTCGCGCAACGGCGCTTCCATCGAACGACGGGCGATGGCGATACCGTGGTTCTGGTCTTCGTTGTCACCCTTCAGGCCGCCGATCGTGGCGAGTGCGCGCACCAGGGCGACACCGCCGCCGGCAACCACACCTTCTTCAACGGCTGCGCGCGTGGCGTGCAGAGCGTCTTCGACGCGAGCCTTCTTTTCCTTCATTTCGACTTCGGTCGCAGCACCGACCTTGATCACGGCGACGCCGCCGGCGAGCTTGGCAACTCGCTCCTGCAGCTTCTCGCGATCGTAGTCGCTGGAGGTTTCTTCGATCTGCGCCTTGATCTGGTCGATGCGGCCCTTGATGGCCTTCGCGTCGCCTGCGCCGTCGATGATCGTGGTGTTCTCTTTCGAGACCTGGATCTTCTTGGCGGTGCCGAGATCCTTGATCGTCGCCTTTTCGAGCGACAGGCCCACTTCTTCGGAGATCACGGTGCCGCCGGTCAGCACGGCCATGTCTTCCAGCATCGCCTTGCGACGGTCGCCGAAGCCCGGAGCCTTGACGGCGCAGACCTTGACGATGCCGCGGATGGTGTTGACGACGAGCGTGGCGAGGGCTTCACCTTCCACTTCTTCGGCGATGATCAGGAGCGGCTTGCCCGACTTGGTGACGCCTTCCAGCACCGGCAGCAGGTCACGGACGTTCGAGATCTTCTTGTCGTACAGCAGCACGAACGGGCTTTCCAGCTCGGCGCTCATCGACTGCTGGTTGTTGATGAAGTACGGCGA
>JBEIPT010000145.1:0-8829 GCA_040376895.1 Lysobacteraceae bacterium
CACTCCGTCATTCCCGCGAAAGCGGGAATCCAGTCGCCGCCGCACTCTGGTGGATTCCCGCTTTCGCGGGAATGACGGGAGAACTACAGGACGGCCTCTCCATGACGACATCAAGCAACTGCTTCCCGATCCATTGATGCATCGCGGCTGAAGCCGCGATGAGTCGTCGTCAAGGCCCGAACGAAGTATGCCGCTTCTTGGGCATACAAAAAGCTCGCAATGACCGCCCGTATTGAACCGGGCAACGCAGCAGGCATGCAAGCGCGGCGTTCCCCTCAAACCCGCACCGTGCCCTCGCTGATCAGCGCCGCACCACCGCCGATCTCGATCCCGCCGTCGGCGTGGATCTCGACCCGCACACGGCCGTCACGATGGCAGGCGCGGCCCTGGCGGGCGCTGTAGCTCTTTGCGAAGCCGGGCTCGTGTGATTGCGCTTTCAGCATTGCTGCCACGGCGGCGTTGCCACTGCCGCAGACCGGGTCTTCGTCGATGCCGTCGGCGGGTGCGAATGAGCGCACTTCCAGCCAGTCGAGCGACATCACGCCGTGCGCGCCGTAAACGGTCACTCCGGTGGCGCCGCCATCTTTCGACAACGCGGACAAGGTCGAGAAGTCCGGTTTGAGCGACATCACTTCGGCCGCAGAATCGAGTTCCAGTACCAGCCATTGTGCGCCGACACGCACATGATGGACCGGGCGGGTGCGGCAACCGAGGGCTGCACACAGGCGCTCAGCTTCACTGCCATCGAGGCGCGTGATCCGCGGCTCCGGAGCCCGGACCATGTATTCGCGTTCGCGAACATTGCCGATGGCCCGTAGTGGCACGACGCCGGCGAGGCATTCCTGATGCAGGCTCTTCTGTCGTGCCGGGAGTTGGCCCGACCACAACATCGCAAACGCGGTGCCGATCGACGGATGTCCGGCAAACGGCAGCTCCTGGCGCGGCGTGAAGATGCGCAAGCGGTAGTCGGCGCCCGTTTGAGTGGGCTTCTGCACGAACGTCGTTTCCGAAAAATTGGTCCAGCGCGCAAAATCCTGCATGCGCGAGGTGTCCAGACCATCTCCGTCGAGCACGACGGCGAGCCCGTTTCCGCTCAAGGGATGAAGCCCGAATACATCGACTTCGAGCAAGCGTCTTTGTTTCATGGTTTTGGCTCGCGAACCGGCAGGCTGAACACATAGACGCCCTGATCCGTGGTGATCTCGACTTCCACCTGCTGCCCCGCAGGCTGCGGTGTCTTGGGTCCGATCAGCATGAGGTGCCAGCCGCCCGGTTCAAGCGACAATTCCTGGTTGGGCTCAAGCGTGATGGGATCGCGCCGACGCATCTTCATCACACCATCGTTCATGCTCATCTCGTGCAGTTCCACGCGCTCGAATCCGGGGCTGGACAGGGACTCGATGCGCAACGGTTCTGACGTGGCATTGATCAACCTGCCGTAACCTGCCATGACCTTCGCCACCGACGGCGCGGCGCGCACCCAACCGTCGAGGAGCGACAATGGCGTATGCAGGGTGCTGGCGTGGCTGGTCAGGGCGAAAAAGCAAGAGATGACAATCAGCATCAGGCGTTTCATCGGATCGATTTCCTCGAATTGGATTGACAAGGGGTGTGAACGGTTGCGGCGGGCGCAAGCCCGTCACGAGTTGCCCGCTATGATACGGGGCTCAACCCGACTGCCGGATGAAAGGTTCATGATCGAAGTCAAGAAGCGTGACGTTGTATGGGAACTCAACATGAGTCGTCCGCCGGTGAACGCCATTTCGCCGGAGCTCACCGCACAACTGCGCGACGCGGTGCGTCGTGCGCCGGGAGAGGGCGCGAGGGCACTGATCCTGTCCGGGCAGCCGAACATGTTCTCGGCCGGACTTGATGTGGTCACCTTGCTGCAACTCGATCGGGAGGGAATGCTCGCGTTCTGGCGTGACTTCTTCGACCTGATGGCCGCGATCGCCCGATCGCCGGTGCCCGTCGTGGCCGCGATCACCGGGCACTCACCTGCGGGTGGTGCCGTGTTGTCCATTTTCTGCGACTACCGCGTCATGGCTGCGTCGATCGATCCGGCCAAGCCGTTCCGGATCGGCCTCAATGAAGTACAGGTAGGCTTGACCGTGCCCGCCGTGATTCAGGCCGCCTTCGGCCGGCTGATCGGTGCTTACCGGGCGGAGCGCATGATGGTTCAGGGCGCGATGATCAGTGGCGAAGAGGCACTCAAGATCGGCATGGTCGATGAGTTGGTGCCGGTGAGTGATGTGGTCGGGCGTGCGGAAGCCTGGTGCCGTGCCCATCTGGCTCTGCCGCCCATGGCGATGAGCACGACACGGCGCATTGCGCGTGCCGACCTTGCCGACCTGATGGGTGACCCTGCGCGATTCCCGGCGGAAGATTTTGTCGACTCCTGGTTTGGCGAAGAAACCCAATCGACGCTGCGCGCTTTGGTTGCCAAACTGAAGGGCAAGGGCTGATCGATCAGCCACGTTTTTGCCGAAACCACGTTTCTTCCGAAACCACGTTCTCGCCAAAATGAAAAACGCCGGGCAAGCCCGGCGTTTTTTTGTTTCAGGTATTCGTTGCTTAAGGACGAAGTTCCCAGAAGCCGCGACCGAAGGTCGAGACGCGCATGCGGTCGGAAGCTGGCGAGATGTAGAAGTCGGTCGTGTTGACGAGCGGGAGACCCGAGCCGAAACGGACCCATGTCGCACCGCTGTCGATGGACTTGTAGACGCCCAGGTGCGTAGCGGCATAGACCACGTTGCTTGCACCCGGATCGGTCGTCACTTCGTTGACCGGCACGCCGGTCGGGAAGCCCGAACCTGCGCCATCGATCGAGGCAAAGCTGGTGCCGCCATTGGTCGATTTCCACAGATGGGATTTTGTGCCGTCCGGAGCCACCGAGCCGACATAGATGACGGACGGGTTCGTGCGGTCATAGGCGATCGTGTTGATCGACAGGCCATTGTTCGGCAGCGTGCCGCCGGCAACCCAGGAGGTGCCGCCGTTGGTGGTGAAGTACACCTTGCCACCGCTGGCGGACAAGCCGACATGATTGACGTTGCTGGCCGCGACATCGATGTTGCGGATTCCGAAGCCCGTGGTCGGAAGACCGGTCGTGCCCATCGCCGTCCAGCTGGTCGCATAGTTCGTCGACTTGTAGGCCTTCAGATTGACGTGCGTGAACACGGTGTTGCCGGTGGCATCACCTTCCCACGCGGTGATGTGCGTGATGAACGGTGCGGTGCTCGAGTTGTTCGATTCGGTGATGCCGGTTGAGGCCGTGGCAAACGTGCTTCCGCCGTTCGTGCTCTTGAAGATACGAGCGTAGTAAAGCGAGCCAAGCATCTGGTTGCCGTTGGTCTTGTGGATGTGCGACCCGAATCCGTCACCACCGAGGTACTGGTTGTAGGTGTTGGTATTCGTCACGCGAACGCGCGTGCCGTTGTCCTGGAAACCACCGATCACGGCATCCGGTGCGGCTGGCGACGAGCCGACCGAGTAGATCAGGTGCGAAGCGATGCCAACGTTCAGATCGTCGGTCCAGGTCGTGCCGAAGTCGGTCGACTTGAAGATGCCGCCGTCGCTGCCCACGTAGAACGTGCCGTTCGACGCAAAGGCGGCCGCATGCATGTCGGCATGAACATACGGCAGCGTGAACTGGGCCAGCCAGTTGCTCATCTGCCGGTAGGTCGTCGTCGTGCCCGACACCACACCCTTCGCAAGCAGCAAGGCGCCGCCGAAGAAAAAGGTATTGGAATCGGTGGGGTGCACGACCAGCATGTGGTTGTACCAACCCTGACCATTCAGAATGGTCGAAGGTGCCGATGATTCGGTGTTCGTGTTGGCGTAGCGGGCCTTGCGATTGGTGGCGCCGAGTGCAGTCCAGGTCGTGCCGCCATTGGTGGATCGAAAGATCTCAGCCAGATCGGATGCGGTCGTGGCGAGTGGCTTGGCAGCCATGGCGTAGACCACGGCACGATTGCTCGGCGCCGATGCAATCGACATGCGGCCAATGCCGCCGGTGACAGTCGGGCTGGCCTGTGTCCACGTAGCACCGTTGTCGGTGCTGCGCCAGAACTGACCGGCAGTGGTGCCGGTGGTGGCGGCCGGATTGGCTTCCAGAGTCACGCCGAAGCTGTTGGTGCCGATGTTCTCAAGATCCCAGGCAACCGGAGTTGCTGCCACACCCGTAGCCAGAGTTACGGGGCTGAAGCTGGCACCGCCATCCGTGGAACGGAACAGGCCAGTGTCGGTCGCAGCCAGAACAATCGAGGAATTGGTCGCCGAGACGATCAGGTCACGAATGGAGGTGGCGCTGCCGAGGTACACCGGTGAGCCCCAGGTTTCTCCGCCGTTCGTCGATTTCACCAGACCAAGGCCGGTGCCATCAAACGGATCGCCCAAGCCCATGTAAAGGGTTTGCGAGTTGGTCGGATCCATGGCGAGTGCGCCGACCGACAACGAACCCAGCGTGTCGGACTTGGCTTGCCAGGACACACCGCCGTCGAGTGTCTTCCACAGGCCGCCGCCCGCGGTGGCGAGGTAGACCGTGTTGACGTTGCTCGGGTCGACGATGATTTCGACCGGGCGACCGGAGTCGGCCACGTTGTTCAGCGTCGATGAGCCGTTCTTGATCACGGTGGCATTTGTGGGGCCGATGTTGGCCCACGTGCTGCCCGGGACCGGTGCGCGGGTTTCACCCGGCAACAGGGAAGGCTGGAATGCCGTGCCGGTGGGCATCTGGCTGGCCCAGCGACCGCGTTCGCGGGCTGCGGCCTCGTTCATGAAGCGCTTGAATTTGGCGTCATACGGCGTTTCATAGAACGCCTGCATGGCCTTGCGCCGCGCGCTGGCGTCGTCGGTTTCCGGGCTGTTGGCGCCGGCCGACAGGCTTTGGCCAAACGCGCTGCCGGCAAGCAAGGCAAGAGCCAAACTGGAGGCAAGCGGAGACAATTTATGCAGCTTCATGCGGTCGAATCCCTGTAGTAGTTTTGCGTGGACCGCATTGGGTCGCGCCGGAAAAAAGGCGAGATCGAAGGCGGGATACGAAAAATCGGGACGCCCCGTTTCGGGGTGTCCAGCATGGTCGGGGCATGGTGCGCCGCCGACCGTCAGCGGGGGCACTGTACTCAGTCTGAAGGCGGAGTCACGCCGCGGCGCAACAGGTTCAAACGTTCGTATTCAATTTGCCCTATCCGGCTACTTTGTTTTTCTATTCAGGCACTTGCAATCGCTTCGATCATGGTGCGGCGTGCGGTGAGTCGGCGCGGTATCGATCGATGATCGACTGGTTGAGACCCTTGCCATCAGCGCAGCAGTGATTGGGCATACAAATGCTCTTCCTGGTCCGCGAACTCTGATGACGCCAGAATCTTGATCCCTTCAGTGATCGCAGCTTCACCACGCACGGCGTCGCCGTGGTCACGCCAGCAGGCGCCCAATATTGCGCGGCCATAGCCATACAGTGCGCTGCCTGCAGTCAGAGCCGCCGCATTCTCGGCAAATGTGTCGCAGTCCAGATCGCGATCGCCACGTGCGAGATGGACCCGCAACGCCTCGATGTGCGCCCGGGACGCACTTTCCATCGCGGCGGGTCCGATCAATGTGTTGGTTTTTGCCGCGTGCTGCAGATTGACCAGGGCTTCATCAAAGCGGCCGAGGTCGCGCAAGGACCTGCCCAGGCCCATCGTGGCCATCGCGGCGGGCCGGGACTCGTTGCCCAGCTGCGCACTGATCGTCGCGTAGGCAGCCCGCCACAAGGGTTCGGCCTCACCCGGTCGTCCAGTGTTCTGCAGCAGACTTGCCAGGGCCATCTGACCTTGGGCGACATTGATATGGTCTGGACCGTGGCGTGCGCTGCGCGACACCAGCCCCTGCCGGAGCAGTTGTTCGGCTTCGTCGTATTCGCGCAGGGAACTCAGCGCCAGCGCCAGGTTGTTCCGGGCGGTATCCACACTGTGATGGTCTTCACCGTAGACGATGATTCTGGCCGCAATCGATTCGCGAATCAGCACCACACCCTCGGCATTCTTGCCCTGACGCGCCAGGTTGCTGCCAAGTTGCCCGGCCATCAGTGCGCGCAGCGGATCATCCGGACGTTCGCGGCGCAGGATCTCGAGCGAATCCCGAAGCAACGCTTCGGCTTCGGGAAAACGATTGGTGGCATGCAGTAGCGATGTGAATGGCAGAATCACCTCGGGCTGCACCCGGCCTTGCCATCGCTGCTGACGTGCCATGCCCTGCCGGAACAACTGTTCGGCTTCCGCGTGCTCGGATTTTCCGGTGAGGCGGGTCCCGAGGCGAACCTCAAGGCGCGCGCGCACCAGATCACCGGCTTCGGTATCCGGGAGTGCAAGGGTGGACAGCGCCTCGCGCAGGATCGCCTCGTTGCCCGGCAGATCACCCTGCCAGATGCGAGCGTTGGCGAGGTAATCCATGGCGCTGCCAATCAGTACGACATCACCATCCCTGCGCGCATCGGCCAGCCCACGTTCCAGCAATTCGGCTCCGGGCTGGAATTCGCCGAGGCCCAGCTGAGCATTGCCCAGTGCGACCAGCAATCGTGCGCGCACGCCGGGTTCGTCGTTCAGCTGCTGATCGATCGTGCGTGCGCCCTTCTCGAGAATTTCGACAGCTGTGACCGTCCGGCCGCGGCTTTCCGAAGGATCGGCCTGTTTGAACAGGCCCTGCATGAACTCCACGGTGCGTTCGGATGTGAGGGCTGCGCGGCGCGCGCTGTCGCGCTCCGCACCAGCGACCTCGGCCTGCCACAGCGCCACGGCGAGGCCCGCTGCAAGTGACGCCACGGCAAGTGATGCCATCACGACGGCGGCCGCATGTCGCTGCACGAATCGGCGCGCGCGATAACGCAAACCGCCTCGACGTGCGTGAACCGGCTCGTGACGGAGATGGCGTCCGATATCTTCCGACAGCGCTTCCACCGACGCGTATCGTTCGGACGCCTCTTTGCGAAGCGCCTTCATCACGATTGCATCAAGATCGCCGCGCAAGTGTGCGCGCAGTCTTGCCGGGCTCAGGTCACGCAGTTGCGCCCGTTCGCAGGCTTCGGCGCCGACATCCGTGACGGCCTGCGACGGCCGTGTCGGTTCCTGGTGGAGGATGGCTTGTTCGTAGGCGGCAGGAGTCGAGTTTTGGATGGTGAAGGCTCGGCGCCCGGTGAGCAGGCCGTAAAGCAGCAGTCCCAGAGCATGCACATCGACGCTGGTTGTGACCGCCTCCCCGCGTACCTGTTCCGGTGCGGCGTATTCGGGGGTGAACAGTCGTTGCTCGGCGCCGGTGCTTTCGGAATTGGGTTCGATCAGTTTGGCAATGCCGAAGTCCAGCAGTTTTACCCGACCGCTTCGGTCGACCAGAATGTTCGATGGCTTGAGATCGCGGTGCACCACCAGATTGCGGTGAGCGTAGGCCACGGCCTCGCACACGCCGACAAACAATTTCAATCGAGACTGGATCGAGAGTTTCTGTTCGTCACACCAGGTGCCGATCGTCGTTCCGTCGACATACTCCATCACCAGGTACGGGGTGCCATCCGGCGTTTCTCCGCCATCCAGCAGACTGGCGATGCCGGGATGTTGCAGGGCCGACAGGATCCGTCGTTCGGCGCGGAACCGACGTTGCAGTTCGGAGCGTTCCAGTCCGGGGCGGATCAGTTTGAGTGCCCCGTTCTGCTTGAAGTCGTTTTCGACCCGCGCCACCAGGTAGACAGCGCCCATGCCGCCCCGGCCAAGCTCGCGTTGCAGTTCCCAGGGCCCGAATCGGGTTCCCGGGGGTAGCTCCAGTAGGGGCGCTTCGTCATCCGCTTGCAGATCCTTGACCAGGTCGAGCGCCATGTCGATCATGGGTCGGGCCGCGGCAGGGTCGGTCGCGTCGGAAGCCAGCAAGGCCAGCACTTGGGATCGCATGTCGGCATCGATGCCTTGTGCCGCGCTCTCGCGATCGACAAACGCGATCCGTTGATCGCGCGGCAAATCGATGGCCCGTTCAAACAGTGCGCGCACCTGTTGCCATTGTTCGCTGTTCATGGGGTAGGCGTCTCGACTGTTCGGTGTGAAAGGGATACCTACACCTCGATTGGCGCAGGTGCAATGCGGTTGCATCTTCACATACGCCAATCGTCGGGTCCGGAGATCATGTTCGCGTTACGTGCCGTGCCCACGAAAGGCATGAACACGGCGAAAAGTCCGCACTTCCATGTCATGCGCCGACCAAAGAAAGTCGTTGCGGCTGCCGAAACCCCGCGGATATGCTGGCGGTATGCGCCTCACTTCATTCTCCGCCACGCTGAGCGAACGTTTCCGTGGCTTCCTGCCTGTAGTCGTCGATGTCGAAACCGGCGGTTTCCATTGCGAGCAGGATGCCTTGCTCGAAATTGCCGCAGTGCCGGTACTCATGGACGAACATGGTTTCGTGCGACCCGGGGAACTGGTGAGCACCCATGTCATGCCGTTTGCGGGTGCCAACATCGACCCGCGTTCGCTCGAAATCAACGGCATCGATCCGACCCATCCGCTGCGCGGCGCGCGTGATGAGCGGGATGCGCTGGACATCATCTTCAATCCGATCCGCAAGGTCATGAAACAGTCGGGATGCACCCGGGCCATTCTGGTCGGTCACAACGCCAATTTCGACCTGAGTTTCGTGAATGCGGCGATTCGGCGTACTGGTCACAAGCGCAGCCCGTTCCATCCGTTTTCGTGTTTCGACACGGTCAGTCTGGCCGGTCTCGCGTTAGGCCAGACTGTGTTGTCGAAAGCGCTTTTCCAGGCCGGTTTGGACTGGAAAGGCGAGGAAGCGCACTCGGCGGTGTATGACACC
>JBEIPT010000620.1:0-1558 GCA_040376895.1 Lysobacteraceae bacterium
CGGCGTCGAGTGGCTCGTGCGGCAAGTCCTCGGCCGTGGCAGTTGCGGCAGATTCCACGGGTGCGGGATCCGGCTCGTCACCCGCTGCGAGGTCGGCCTGGTCGGCATCATCCTGTTCAGCAAGTGCAGCGATACGCTGGTCGCCCACTGCCGGGACCTCGTCGGGCGACCAGTCGATGGCCTGGATACTCGGCCACAACCAGCGCCAGCCCATGGCGATCAAGAGCACGGACAAGCCGAGACTGGCGCCCCAGCGCTCCTTGCGGCTCATTCTGTCGCCTCGACGGCTTTCGTTCATGCACCGACCTTGGGATGATTCCGGTTTCCAGATCAGGATTCTCGCATGGCCGATTGGATCGACAAGCCCGAACCGTTGCAAGCCTTGGTGGCTTCACTGAGTTCCGCCCAGAGCCTCGCACTCGACACCGAGTTCGAGCGTATCCGTACCTATTGGCCCAAGCTTGCGCTTCTGCAGCTGAACCCGCCACGACCGGCAGCGCTGATCGACACCACGGCACGCCTGGACTGGGGGCCTCTGGGGTCACTGCTGGCGGAGACGCCGCTGCTGATCATGCACAGCGCCTCGGAGGACCTGATTGCCTTGCGAACACTTTGGCCAAAGCCGCCCCGGGCCCTGTTCGACACGCAGATTGCCGCGAGCCTGGCCGGCGTCGGTCACTCATTGAGTTACCAGAAGCTGGTCGGACAAATGTTGGGCGTCGAACTGGAGAAAGGCGAGACCCGCTCCGATTGGATGCGTCGACCGCTGAGTGAAAGTCAGCTGGCGTACGCCGTCGACGATGTGCGTTATCTCAACGAGATTCACGAAGCACTGGTCGAACGCCTGCAATCACTGGGTCGACTCGACTGGGTGCTGCAGGAAGGCGCACGGATGCTGGCCGCAGCGAACCAGGACACGATGGCCGACAACCTGCACCACGATTTCCGCACGGCGTTCCAGTTGTCGATCGAATCGCAACAAAGGCTCGATCACCTGATGGTCTGGCGTGAGAACACCGCGCGAGCACTCGATCGTCCGCGAACGTGGATCCTCGACCACGGCACCGCATTCCGACTGGCCGAATCCCCGCCCTCGACGCTGCAGGCGTTCACCGCCGTCGTCGCACAGGACCGGGCATTCCCGAAGGCAAAGGCGAATCAGGTATTCCAGATGCTTGGCCAGACGCTTGAACCCCGTGTCGGCTTTGTGCCGGCGCCCAAAGCGCCCGACAAGGCAGACGAGATCCGTTACAAGAGCCTGCGCGCGAAGATTGATGCCTTGGCGGCAGAACTGGGCATTGATCCGGGCGCGCTGGTCTCCAGGCGAATCCTCGAGGCGCGTTTGCGCGACGAACGTTGGCCGAACGACTGCAGCGCCTGGCGCATGGCGTTGCTGGAGCCGCTGTTGCAATAGCACAGCTTTGCTGCAACCTCGAACTGGCCTCGCACCCCATCGCAAGACTGAAATTGCCGCGGCCCGCGGGCGGGCCTCTCCATGACGACATCAAGCAAGCGCCGCCCGATCCATCGACGCATCGCGGCTGAAGCCGCGGTGGTC
>JBEIPT010000585.1:0-1875 GCA_040376895.1 Lysobacteraceae bacterium
ACGCACGATTGGCATGAACAGGGTCTGCAGTTTTATGCCAACGCGTCGCAGGCTTATCGGCCAATGCGATTCGACGATGTCGCCAACCCGACGGCCAATCTCGGACTCGGCAACGACCCAGACGTCGCGGAGGCCTTCAACCTCGAAGGGGGATTGCGCGGCCAGCCGGTTTCCGGCCTGTTCTTTGACGTCTCGATCTTTCAGATCAGCTTCGAGGACAAACTCGAAAACTTCATCGTGCCGGGCACCACCGATATCGAACGGGTCAATTCCGGCGATGCCCGACACCGCGGACTGGAACTGGCCGGCGAATACGATTTCCTGCAGGACGACGGCAGCCAATCGCTGAAACTGCACGCCAGCATCGCCCTGCTCGACGCCGAAATCACGGCCAGCGACACCGCGTCGCTGGTGGGCAATACGCCGGCCTATGCGCCCGACCACGTCGTCAAGGTCGGCCTGCAATACGACTGGGACAAGCGACTGAAGGTCGGCCTGACCGGCACCGTGGTCGACGAGCACTATTGGCAGGATTCCAATCGAGGCACCGGCAGCGGCGTGTTCGCGCTTGCGGCCAGGATCCCGTCATACCAAGTGTTCGACGTGAGCGCGGAATACCGCATCCTGCAGAATCTGTCGGTTCTGGGCGGCGTCAGCAATCTCGCCGACAAACAGTACTATTCGCGCGTCCGCTCGGATGGTCTGGAGCCGGCGGCTGGCCGGCGTGCGCATCTCGGATTCGAATTCCGGTTCGATTGAGCTTGCGGTGGGCCAAGGAAATGGGCAAGCATGGCTTGCCCATTTTGCTCCGGAGGTCGGCATGTCGCCCAACCACTTTGCTTCGTCGTTTGATCCGGCTGGTGTCGCATGAGCCGTCCGGCCCAGATCGAAACGAAGCTGGATGCCGCGGTCGCCTGGATCCTGGAACGCTGCGGCGAGCAGCTGACGATCGCCACACCCCTTGGACTCGGCAAACCCAATCCCCTGTTGAATGCGCTGTATCGGCTGACTGCCGCAGATCCGAAACGCCGCCTTCATGTGTTCACCGCTCTGTCGCTGGCGCGCCCCACGCCGAAGCCGGGGCTCGAATCGAGATTCTTGCAGCCATTCCTCGATCGCCAGTTCGGTGCCGATTATCCGGAGCTCGACTACGTCGCCGCCCGCCGTGCGAACGCGTTGCCATCGAACATCGAGGTCACCGAGTTCTATCTGCAGTCCGGCATCTGGCTGCACAACGAAGGTGCGCAATGTGACTACGCCAGCATCAACTACACACATGTCGCACGTGATGTCGCGGCGCGGCGTCCGAATCTGATCGTCCAACTGGTTGCCCGTCGTGGCGACCGCCTCAGCCTGTCATGTAATCCGGACACCATCCTCGACCTGATCGACCGAATGGCTGCCGAAGGGCAACCACGACCGATGGTGGTGCTGGTCGTTCACCCCGATCTGCCGTTTCTCGGCAACGATGCCGAAGTGGCGCTCGACTTCGCCGACCTCGTTCTCGAAGAACCAGGGCCGGCACACCGGCTTTTTGCGCTGCCACGCGAGCCCATCATTCCGACCGAACACGCCATCGGTCTGCACGCCTCGACCTGGGTCAAGGACGGCGGCACGCTGCAGATCGGCATCGGCGCCTTGTCCGATTCGATCGTCAACGCCCTGACCTGGCGCCAACATGATCCCGATCTGTTCGGCGAGCAGATCGCCCGTTTGGATGCATTGTGTGCCGGACCGGAATCCGGACGCTTCCACCACGGTCTTTATGGCGCCAGCGAAATGGTCATGGATGGTTTCATGCACCTGCGGCGAAACGGCATTCTGAAGCGTCGGGTCTACGACCACCTGCCGCTGCAACAGTTGCTCAACGACGGC
>JBEIPT010000321.1:0-4516 GCA_040376895.1 Lysobacteraceae bacterium
CCGGCCAGTCGACCTGGCGCTGGTAACCGTTGACGGTCAGTCGCGGTATTCCGCTGCCTTTGACGATGGTATACCCGCGTCCGTCTGAATCGACGCCATCCATCGTGCAGACGTCCTCCTTCAGGCGGCAAGCGATACCAAGATCCGCGTAGCCGAAAGAGTCCACGAGGCCAATCAGCGCGTTGTTCAGGCCGGCACCGCCGATCCGGGATAACCCTTCCACCGCCCGCCGGCTGATGCGCTGTTTGACGCCCGACTGCTTGATCGTCTGCAGGCGCGCGTCGAAAGCGATCGGAGACCAGTCAAGCAAACGCAATCCGTTGATGTAGCCATCCATTC
Source organism: Lysobacteraceae bacterium (assembly GCA_040376895.1). Taxonomy (GTDB): domain Bacteria; phylum Pseudomonadota; class Gammaproteobacteria; order Xanthomonadales; family Ahniellaceae; genus Ahniella. The sequence goes on from JBEIPT010000321.1 coordinate 340, forward strand.
GCCCCTGGATCTCGCCGAAGGACATCGCCGCCGTGACCTGACTCAGATCGAGACTTTTCATGCGGACATCGGCAGCCAGCGCAGGCGAGTCGCCAAGCAGCCGCTCGGTGGCCAGGTTCTTGATGCCGATTTCGCCATCGAATGCGCGCACGACAATTTCGCCGGGCAAATTGATCTGGCCATCATACAAATCGAAATTCGACAGGTTGGCGCTGATCCGACCACCGAATGCCGGCCAGCCAAACCTCTCGCTCAAGGCAGCAAAGTCCAATTGGTCGATCGCCAGGCTGCCCTTCCAGCGACCGGCCACGCGAGTGAGTCCGGACAACCCGATTGTTCCGCCAAGCACCTGAACGCGCGTCTCGCCGATTTGTGCGAGCTTTTCGGGCTGCCATTGCCAATCGAACTGCCCAGCGGACAACGGCAAACCAAACATCTTGAGTGCCGACCACTGCAGGCTGCTCGCCGGTGCCGACTCGCCCAAATGGGCTGCCAGAGTGAGGCCACTGGCCTCCACCCTGCCCTGCGGGTCCGAGACGGACAGTCCAGTCAACGCTGCCTCACCCGATTGCCACCCACCCGGCTCCCAAAGCCCGGACAATTCGGCGTCTCCAGCGAGCAGCAATCCGGGGTACCCGGCGCTGGCAAGAATCGGATCGATCCAGGGCTGGGCATCCGGCCAGGACAAATCGAGTCGGTCGAGCGTTATGCGAACGGGTTCGCCGTCCGGATTGAACGCAGCCGCAGCCGTCAACGCCAAATGTTTGCTTTCGACGATCTCCAGTTTCTGCAGCACCAGCGACGGCTTGGAGAGATCCATGTCCGCGGCGATTTGGAGTGGCGGCCCGATCTTTCGATACAGCGGCCCTATCAGCAGCTCTCCGCTGGTCAGGATGGTGTCCAACTCGAACAGGCTGCTGGGTACCTGATACCGGAGGGTACCTCCGACCTCGACGCTGGCTCCGGCGATCTGCCCATCGTCCTGATCGAACGACAAACCGTGCGCTCGCCATTCGCCGCGCCAGTCGGGTTCGCTGATCAGCAGGTCCAGGTCCAACGTCCCCTCCAACGCCGCCAGCCCGTTCCAGCTCCGGTTCGCGCGAGGCTTCAACCATGCCAGCGGCAAGGCGGTTGAATGGATCGCCAGACCAGCCTCCGGCAAACCCATAGTGAGTGCGCCATCCGGCCAGCTCAGGCGCACGATCTGTTCGGGCCATTGTGCCGACAACTCGAATCTGGGCCACGACTTGGCCTTCAGCGTGCCATCACATCGCGGCCCTTCAGTGACGCGACACACCGCCGCCAGGGCTTGCCCGTCCAACGCCAGATCTTCGAACTGCAGGCGATTGATGTCGAGCCGATGGGTGTCGCCATCGATCTGCCAGCGTATCCCGTCAATTCGGACGCCGCTGACATCGCCTTGATCGGCCGAAATCACGACACTGTGCGCAGGGCACGACAGGATGAACAGAAACCAGAGCAAATGGGAACGCATTTGCTAATCTTGCCAGTGAATGACTACCGCCCACATGAACCGATCGATTCTGCTTGTCGAAGATGACCTGATTGCCCGCGAAGTGTTGACAACCCATTTGCGCGCGCTGGGCTGGGAACCCGTGGCGGCCGCAAGTCTTGGCGAGGCGTCACGATGCCTCGCCGGGCCGGATCGTTTTCTCGCTGCATTGGTCGATCTGGAATTGCCGGACGGCAGTGGTCTGGATCTGCCGTCCCGCCACGCGGCACAAATTGGCCAGCTGATCGCCAGCAGCGCCGAATGGACACCCCGCAAACGGGACCAGGCCTTGCGAGCCGGATTTTCAGCAACGATAGCCAAACCGTGCTCACGGGAAGACCTCGAGCAAGCACTCGGCCGCCCCGAACAGCATCCGGCCATGGATGCGGATGAACCAGGCCACGACAGCGAAGCGCCCATTTTCGACGACCTCGCAGCGGAACGTGCCCTCGGCAACCCTGCTGCCGTGGAAGCCATGCGCGCCCTTCTGGTCGACGAGCTGCCGGTCTATCGCAACCGCTTGCGCATGCACCTGGCAGAAGCCGACCAGGTGGCCTTGAGTGCGCTGTTGCACCGGTTGTTGTCGGCCGCCGGCTTCACCGGTGCTGCGGCCCTGCGGGAAGCGGTGGTCGCGGTACAAGCCCAGGCCAGTCCCTCGCGTGTGGGTCGGGTCCTGTCGGAGATTGATCGTTGCCTGCTGACGTTGCCGCGGGCGAAGCCGCGGTGAGTTACTGAAGCCAGGCCCGCAACATCCGGCCGCCCAGGCGGAATCTCAAGACTGCTCGCATCAGGTCCCGCAATGACTTCGTCGCCAGCTTCGCGTCGGGCTCACCGGCCGCCAGCACCAACAAGCTGGCGCCGTCGATGGTCGGCCAGTCGAGGCCGCGCCGCGTCGCGACAACGCCCTGCTCCGGGTCCACTTGATAGGAACCCTCCGGCAACACAGGATCGCCGTCAATCGTCTGTTCCCACACCAAGCCATATCCGAGCTCTTCGAGCAGCGCACATTCGAACAAACGGAGGCTGGCCGCATAGTCTGCTGCCGTCGATTCAGGCCGTGACGACCACTCGGCAAGAATCTGCACGTACCGATCGAACAGTTCGGGATGCGGATCGTGTTCCGGCAACAAGCGCAGCAACAGCTCGTTGAGATAAAGCGCAGAACGCAAACCCAAGGGACCGGCCAGCGGAAACTGTCGTTGGGTGTCGTGGCTGCGCAGGCTCAGCACGGCACCGGTTCCTGCAACTTCCATGAGGTTCAGTGACAAGGGGCTGAGTTCGGCGAAGCGGCGGGCTTTGCCCGCAGCACGAACGCCACGCGCCACGGCGCTGAATCGCCCTTGCTCGCGCAACCACAAGTCGAGCAGCACGCTGGTTTCGCGGTAGGGCCGCACATGCAGGGTTACCGCCAAGGCATGCTGCGGGCGCTGCATCAACCCTCGTCGACACCAAGCGAGCGCAGTGCGCGCTCGTCGTCACTCCAGTTTTCACGCACACGCACCCAGGTTTCCAGGTGCACCTTGCAATCCAGGAACTTCTCCAGGCTCATGCGCGCTTGTGTGCCGATCTGCTTGAGTTGTTCACCGCCACGTCCGATGACAATCGCCTTCTGACCATCCCGCTCGACCCAGATGACAGCAGCGATCCGCACCAGTTTGCCTTCGCGCTCGAACGCCTCGATCTCCACCGTCGTAGAAAACGGCAGTTCGTCGCGCAACAAGCGAACGACTTGCTCTCGCACACGTTCTGCAGCCAGAAACCGTTCACTGCGATCGGTCAGGTCGTCTTCCTCGAAAACGAACTCGCCCGGATTGGCCAGCTTGACGAGTTCACCGATCACTCTTGCGCCGGTGCGTTCTTTCAACGCCGAGTAAGGCACGATCGACTTCGGCGCGAAGTCCTTGGACAACTGCTCAAGCCGCGGGAAAAGAGTCGATTTATCGGGAATCCGGTCGATCTTGTTGAGCACGATGACCAGTGGCTTGCCGGCATCACGAATCAATCCGGCGACGAGTTCGTCCTCGGCCGTGAATCGGGTCGCGTCGATCACCCATACCAGGATGTCGGCCTCTTCCAGCGCTGCCCGAGCAGCGCGGTTCAACGAACGATTCAACGCTCGGGTCGCCGACTGGTGGATGCCCGGGGTGTCGATCACGGCAAGCTGTGTCGACCCTTCGGTCAGCACACCCAGAATCTGGTGCCGCGTCGTTTGCGGTTTGCCCGCGGTGATGCTGAGCTTGGTGCCGAGCAGGCGATTCAGCAGCGTTGACTTGCCGACATTGGGTCGACCCAGCACTGCCACTCGGGCAAATTTCCTGACATCGGTCATTTTCTGGATTCCAGTTCCGCCAGCACCGATTCGGCGGCACGGGTTTCTGCGAGTTTTCGACTGTGCCCGGAGGCCTGTTTGGTGAGCGACAGGCCCGCCACTTCACAACTGACGACAAATGTCTTGGCGTGCTCGGGACCGTCGGCGCTGACCAATTGGTAAGCAGGCAGATCAAGACCTCGGCCCTGAACCCACTCCTGCAAACGGGTTTTGCCATCCTTGCCGTGCCATTTTGGATCAAGCGCAACGACCCGCGGCGCAAACCAGTTGCGCACGAGTGCCAACGCCGGCTCCATGCCATCCTGAACATACGTGGCGGCAGCCAGCGCTTCGAC
>JBEIPT010000002.1:0-34150 GCA_040376895.1 Lysobacteraceae bacterium
ATGCTGGGCTTCGCGTGGCTCAGCCCAGCCACCGCGAAGTGGTCTACGCGGAAATCGCCAGATTCTCGCGGTTGTAGATCCGCGCTGCGATCCAGCTGACGATCAACGCCAGCAGCAGGCCGCTGCCCATCAGCACGCCCCACTCCATGCTGGTGATCGGCTCGTTGCGGACGAGCTTCATGACCGCATGATGTTGACCGAGCAGCGGCACGGCGAACATCCACAGCACGGGTTTGGTCGGCACCACCATCAGAATCATCGACGGAATCGCCGGGATGATGTTGAGCAGGCCGAGCCAGCTTTGTGCCTCGCGGAAACTCTTGGCATAGGCGGCAATCGAGGTCTGTACCGCGGAAGCGAGCAGCACGACCGGGCCCAGGGCCACGAGCATCTGCAGGAACACGACGATGCCGAAGTTGAACTTGAAGCCGAGTTGTTTGAGCGGCAGCATCGGCATGATCACCGCAAACGCCACCAGCGTGACGATCAGCGAGCCGATGGCGAACGCGGAGGTCGCGAGGAGCTTGCCGGCCATGATCTGCCAGCGCGGCACCGGATTCGCCAGCAGCGGTTCGAGTGATTGCCGTTCACGCTCGCCGGCGGTCGTGTCGATGGCCAGATACATGCCGCCCATGAACGCACCCAGCACCAGCACATAGGGCAGGAAGCTGAGGATCATTGCGCCACGCGCTTCCGGACTGGCCTGGTCGCGATCGACAGTTGCGATCGGATTGATGATGCCGGGATGAACGCCTCGTGCGACGAGTCGCATGGCACCGACGGTGCGCCCATATCGATCGAGGATACTTTCGATGCGCTGCTGGTCGGATTCGCCATCGCGCTGCGACGAGTCATAGATCAACTCCACCGGCGCCGGATCACCCGCCTGAAATGCCTTGCCGAACTCGGCGTCGAGGCGCATCACCACGTTGTGATCCTGCGCTTTTACCGCTGCAACCGGGTCTTTGGGGCCGGGTTGGATCTCGACGTTCTGGGTGCGCAGGAAATTGATCAGCGTCGGCGCATGTTCGGCGCCGATCACGGGCAACTCGAGTGGCTTCTCGGCGCGCTTGGTTTCGCGGCTGATCACGGTTGACAGGATCAAGGCGAGGATCAGCGGGCCAATCAGCGGCCCGATGATCAAGGCGTTCATCACCGTCTTGCGGTCGCGGAAATTCTCGAGCAGTTCTTTGTAGAAGATCGTATAGACAGGCGATTTCATCCGAACAGCCCCTCGTCGGTACCGATGACTTTGACGAAAGCATCTTCAAGATTGCTTTCCCCGGTTTGTGCGCGCAGTTCGTCCGGTGTGCCCTGGGCGACGACATGGCCCTTGGCGATCACGACGATGCGGTCACACAGCAGTGCAACCTCCTGCATGATGTGACTGGAGAACAGCACACATCGGCCTTCTGCCTTGAGTTGCTGAAGGAATGCACGCATCGCACGAGTCGACATGACGTCGAGTCCGTTCGTCGGCTCGTCGAGCAATACGTTTTTCGGGTCGTGGATCAGCGCGCGGGCAATCGCGGTTTTGACGCGTTGGCCTTGCGAAAAGCCTTCGGTCCGCCGTTCGGCGATGTCGGCCATGCCAAGCGCCTCGATCAGACGTTGCTCGCGCGGACGTGCATCGGCTTCCGGGACACCCTGCAGGTCGGCGAAGTAGCGGATGTTCTCGCGCGCCGTCAGTCGCTTGTAAAGGCCGCGCGCGTCAGGCAGGACACCGAGACTCTTGCGCACAGCGACGGTTTCGACCGCGGCGTCGCGGCCGTCGACGAGTACCTGACCTTTGTCGGGGCGCATCAGCGTGTAAAGCATGCGCAAGGTTGTCGTCTTGCCGGCACCATTGGGACCAAGCAAGCCGGTGATCTGGCCGTCCTGCGCGGTGAAGCTGACGCCGTCGACGGCACGCACCTCACCAAACGCCTTGTGTAGATCATTCACTTCGATCATGGCAGGCTCCTCAGGGCGTCCAGCCGTTCGCGTTCAGGAAAGCCGGAACGGAGGTGAACCCGTCCAGACATTTTGTATCGAGCTTTTCCGGATCGAGGTCGCGGACAAACTCGGCGGCGAGGCGCGGCATACAACCCTGCCCGATGACGATGTGGCCACGTCCCTTCACGACCAGATGGCGACCATGGCTGTAACCCTTTGCCGCCTGCTCACCAAACGACGGCGGCGTGACCGGATCGAATTCGCCGGAAATCAGGAGCGTCGGAATGTCGGATTTCATCGGTGCATGGAAGTCCGTCGGACGTTCACCCCTCGGCCAGCCTTCGCACTGTGCCTTGCTGAAGCGAACAAACTCCGTGCCCAGCAAGGACTTCTCATCGAGCGGGTCCACCTGCACGTCGGGCATGTCTTCCGAGCAGATCACCGACAGCTGCATGCCGTGCATGATGCTCTCTCCGAGATCGCCGGTGGCCAGCTCGGACTGCGCCATCAGCTGATCGGCACGGCCATGGATGGCTTCATCAAGTGCCAGCGGCAGCAGCGCCGCGGTTTCGGGCGCATAGGCGAACAATCGAACGAGGACGGCCAGATGGCCATACGTCAACAACTGCGTCTTGCTTTCGCCGCTCTTGGCATCACGGTAGGTCACTTCACGCGGCGACCGGCGGAGTTCGGCCTTGAGCTGTTCCAGCGCAGCTTCCGGATCCCCGAACCGCTTGAAGCACTCCGCGGCCTCGCGGCAGCGCTTGAAGATGCCTTGCAGGGCCTGTTCGAGATTGCGCGCATGGGCGGAAGCAAGGCGATGTTCGGCCGGAACGACGCCGTCGAGGATCTGGCTGCGGATCGATGCTGGATAGTTCTTCGCGTAGACCTGGGCCGCGCGGGTGCCGTACGAGCCACCGAGCAGGTTCCATTGCGGCGCACCCAATGCCTTCCGCACTTCCTCGAAATCGCGCACGGCGACTGAGGTTGTGTATTGCCGGACATCGGCAGTCGCACTCAGTTCTTCCGCACACTGCTTCGCGAAGCGGGTCTGGGCTTCGATACTTTCGTCTTCGGCTGCAAAGGATGAATCACCTTCGGGCGATTCACATTTGAGTGTGTTCGATTCGCCGGTGCCACGCTGGTCGATGAGGATCAGATGCCGGTTCTCGCGCAGCCGGACAAATGCCGGAGCCAGCATCGGATAACTGTCGACCGCTGACTGGCCAGGGCCGCCGGCGAGGAACAGGATCGGATCGGGTTCGGCTTCGGCCGCCTGTGATTTCGCCAGCCCGATACGGAGCGTGATCTTGCGACCGTCCGGTTGGTCATAGTTCTCGGGCACCTGCAAGGTCGCGCACTGCGCCTCCAGAACGTCGCTGGCACGCTTGTTCTCGAGATCACAAGCCGTGAATTCGAGGGTGCCGATGCGTTGTGCCGCCTGGACGGCCGGGACGCCGGTCAGCATGGCGCACGCCAAGGCAACCCAGAATGGCATCGAACGCTGGCGGACAGCCTTGGCTCTGCGTGGCAGGCAGTTGCCGCCACCTGAATGGGGATACGACATGATGGGACCTCGTTCGGCCACAGGGCCGGGATTCAGTGCAAACATCCGTTTTCGATTCAGCCGGGGGCGAATCGCGATGAACTGTGCAGGGATTGCGCCGTCCATGGCGCGTCGTCGCGGCTGCATCGCTGCAGCCTCGACGTCCGCTCACTGTAACGTGCCGGCCGATGGCAGGCGAAGTGATGACTGTCAGATTGTCGGGTGACAGTCGTAGTCGTCGTGCGAAGTTGTTGCTGGACTGTGTGTCCAGCGGCGCAAGGACTCAGTGCCGCTGTTTGCCCGGCGGGACCATCAGGCGATCAATCCAGGCGATTCCCACAGCCGACAGAATGAAGACGGAGTGGATGATCGTCTGCAATACAACTGCATCCCAGGTGGTTTTTGCATCCGGCATGCCGATCGAACCTGCTTCGATGAAGGTCTTCAGCAAATGAATCGAACTGATGCCGATGATGGCGGTGGCAAGTTTGACCTTGAGGACTGCCGCGTTCACATGCGACAGCCATTCCGGCTGATCCGGGTGGCCCTCCAGCCGAAGGCGGGAAACGAAGGTCTCGTAGCCGCCGACGATCACCATGACCAGCAGGTTCGAAATCATCACCACGTCGATCAAGCCCAGCACGACGAGCATGATCTGCTGCTCGCCAAACGACATGACATGCGTGGTGAGATGCCAGAGATCCTTCAGGAACAGGATGACATACACACCCTGGGCGACGATCAGCCCGAGATACAGCGGCAGCTGCAGCCAGCGCGACGAAAAGATCAACGCTGACAGCGGGCTGAGAGTGGCTTTCTCTACCGGCGAAACCGGCGCTTCATTGGTTGGGTGTGAGCTCATGAAGAGTCTTATTCAGCCTTGTACTTTTCGTGACAGCCCTTGCACTCTTCGATGAGTTTGCCGAACTCAGGCTTGAGCGATTCGAGCGTTCCGGTTTTGGAGGCGCGATAGAGCAGGTTGGCCTGGTTCTGGAACGACTTCAGCTTGGCCCGGAAGTCTGCTTCGTTTTCCCAGATTGCCGGCAGGGCGTCGGTACCACCCTTGTCGGAGCCCTTCGGGAATTGTTCGTCGAGCATTTGGGCCATGAACGCCACGTTGAGTGCACGCTTTTTGAACTCGGCCTGGTCGAACGGCATCTTTTCGCGAACCATCCCGCCCATGAACGAGGTGTTGAACGCAACGAGCTCGAAGATTGCATGACGGCGCTCGATGGCATCTTCTTCCGGGGTGGCGGCGAACGCCGGTACGCACAGCAACAGGCCAAGGGTCAGGGGCAGCAGACGACGCTTCATGATGGAATTCCGGTCGGTGTAAAGGGTTGCTGAGAATATCATCGGCCGCTTGGTGTGTGCGTTCCGGCTGCGTCCTGAACGTGCTGGGGTTATGCTTGCAGGTCCTGACTGGAGATCCTGCCATGCGTCTGATGTCTGTTCTTGCCCTCGCCCTGATGGTTTCGGCATGTCCTGTCCACTCTGAAATGCGTGTTGTGCCCGCAGCCTATTCGCTGGACGGCACCGAAATGACGGGCGCCTTGGTGTATGACGACTCCGTGACAACGGCCAGACCCGGGCTGCTGATGGTGCCGAACTGGTTCGGCGTGAATGAGTCGCAGATGACCAAGGCACAGGCAATTGCCGGCAAGGACTACGTGGTGTTTGTGGCCGATGTCTATGGCACTGACACTCGTCCTGCGAACGCCGAGGAAGCCGGCAAGGCCGCAACGGCCATGTATGCCGACCGCGGAGTCCTGCGGGCACGCACGAATGCAGCACTCGCTGAATTCAAGGAACACGCGGACAAACTGAACATCGACACCAAGAGACTTGGCGCGATCGGTTTCTGTTTTGGCGGCGCCACGGTGCTGGAGCTCGCCCGCAGCGGCACGGACCTGGCTGGTGTGGTGTCGTTCCACGGCAACCTGAGCGCCGACCCGAAGTTTCCGGCCGGCAAGATCGGCACGCGTGTGTTGGCGATGAACGGCGCGGACGATGCTTATGTTCCGACCGAACAGATCAACGCGTTCACGAAAGAGATGCAGGCGGCCGGGGCAGACTTCCAGTTCGTCAATTTCGGCGGAGCCGTGCACTGTTTTGCGGAGCCGGATGCCAATTCGCCAGGCTGCCTGTACAACGAGCGCGCCGCCAAGCGGAGTTTCCGCATGATGAACGAGTTTTTTGCCGAAGCGTTTGCGGGCCAGAACTGAGCCTGGACCGATCATGGCAAAGCTTTATTTCTATTACTCGGCGATGAACGCCGGGAAAACCACGACGCTTCTGCAGAGTGCGCACAATTATCACGAGCGCGGCATGCGCACGTTGATCCTGACGCCGAAGCTCGACAACCGTTTCGGGATTGGCCTGGTGCAATCGCGGATTGGTCTGAAGGCTCGCGGCCACATCTTCGACGCCGGGGAAAACCTGGTCAAACTGGTTCGTGACGATCTGGCGGAACAGGGCGAGCTGCATTGTGTGCTGGTCGATGAAGCCCAGTTCCTCAGCAAGGACCAGGTCTGGCAACTCACCGACATCGTCGATGAGCTGAACGTGCCGGTTCTCGCTTACGGGCTGCGCACCGATTTTCGCGGTGAGTTGTTCGAGGGGTCGCGATATTTGCTTGCCTGGGCCGATTCGTTCCAGGAGATCAAGACGATTTGCCACACCGGCCGGAAGGCGACGATGGTGGTCCGGGTGGATGCACATGGACGTGCGTTGACCGAAGGCGCCCAGGTCGAGATCGGTGGCAACGACCGGTATGTCTCGGTCAGCCGTGCCGAGTTCAAACGCCTGACGCGCAGCGACGATGCACGGATCGAGCCGCAGCAGGTCGACCTGCCTTTGCCCCCCGTCTGAACAACATCGAGGTTTGCATGAAAGTCCTGGTCATCGGTTCGGGCGGTCGTGAGCACGCCATGGCATGGCGCCTGGCGCAATCGCCTCGCGTTGTCGAAGTCTTGGTGGCTCCGGGTAATGCGGGTACCGCAGTTGAAGACAAGTGCCGCAACGTAGCAGTCAGTGCGCTGGATCTGGACGCACTGGTTGATCTGGTTCGGGCCGAAGGTGTGGCGTGGACGCTGGTTGGCCCTGAAGGGCCTTTGGCCGCTGGGTTGGTTGACCGATTCCGCGCTGAAGGATTGCGAGTGTTCGGTCCCACCCGTGCCGCAGCACAGCTCGAGTCGAGCAAGGCATTCACCAAGGCGTTTCTGGCGCGGCACGGAATTCCCACGGCAGCGTACTCGGTGTTCACGGAAGTCTCCGAAGCCTTGGTCTATTTGCGCCAGCACGGGGCACCGATCGTGATCAAGGCTGATGGCCTTGCGGCCGGCAAAGGCGTCGTTGTCGCCGAAACACTGGCTGACGCCGAAGCAGCCGTGATCGACATGCTCAGCGGCAATGCGCTAGGTGATGCGGGCGCCAAGGTTGTGATCGAAGAGTTTCTCGAAGGTGAGGAAGCGAGTTTCATCTGCATGGTGGACGGCCATACCGCAGTGCCGATGGCAACGTCACAGGATCACAAGCGTGTGTTCGATCGCGATCTAGGGCCGAATACCGGGGGCATGGGCGCTTACTCACCTGCTCCCGTGGTCACTGATGCCGTGTTCGCACACGTTATGGCGGACATCATTCGTCCGACTGTTGCGGGCATGGCCAGCGACGGTGTTCCGTTCACCGGGTTTCTGTATGCCGGCTTGATGATCGACGGGCTTGGACGGGCCAAAGTGATTGAATTTAATGCCCGAATGGGCGATCCGGAGACTCAGGTCATCCTCATGCGATTGGCCAGCGATTTCAGCCTTGCGATCGAGGCAGGCATCGACGGTTGGCTCGACAGCCACGAGTTGGCGTGGGATTCGGATTGTGCGTTGGGCGTTGTGATGGCGGCCGAACACTACCCGGCCTCGCCCAGGCTGGACGATGTCATCGAGGGACTTGCGGCGACGGTTCCTGCCCGCACGAAAGTGTTCCATGCCGGAACACGGTTGAATGCAGATCGTCATGTTGTGACCGCGGGAGGGCGTGTGCTGACGGTTTGTGCGCTGGGTGGTGATGTTCGCGCTGCTTCGACTGGCGCCTACGCCGTTGTCGACGTGATTCACTGGCGTGGCGAACACCATCGCAGCGACATTGGCTGGCGGGCCATAGCTCGAATGGAAACAACGACGGATTGATCGCGCGGCCCGAACCCGACGATTGTTCGTTCGGGGCGAGTGACTGGCGGCTTCACATGGCAGGACTCCGGCCGTATCGGTTGGACAGCGGCCGGCACCTCGATTCTTTCGGTCTTGTCCGGTCTCGGGCGGATCGTTTCGACCCACCGATGCGACTGATTCTGGTCGGCGGTGGTTCGCCTGCCGGGTGCGGGGAAAGATGCCCTTAGGTCCTGTTTGGCGGCATCTGTCGATGCGCGAACTCCGATTGGTTCGGCTTGCGTCAGTTCGTTTGCGGGGCCTATCGCTTTGGGGTCTTGTCGGTGCGCAGACCAACTTCCGCGATGAGTGCAGCGTCCGGCTGATCCGTGCCGGTGAGTTCCAGTTTCACGCCCATGGCGCCTTGGAGGTGCCCCAGTAGTGCTGCGCGTGCTGCGATTCGGCGCTTGTGCAGCGCCAGCCCCTGAAAAATTTCCCGGGCGTACGCCTTGCGTGCGCAAGCTTCATAGGGAGCCAGTGCCACCAGTCCGGTTTCGTATGCGGGGAAATGCGCGAAGTTGGCGTTGGCAGCGGAGATCGCCTTCATCGCGGTACGCCCTTCCTTGCTCAGGTCATCACTGTAGAAGGCCAGCAAGCTGGAATCGGTTTTGACTGTTTTGGCCTTGCCGTGTACTTCGTTCATCAGAACGATGGCTTTTGGATCGATCAGCGTGTCGATGACAGCAAGCTCCTCCAGCGACTGGGGACTCGTGTTCAGCCAAGCCTTTGGTAGGTCGGGGTAGCCCGGGATCGTGTCGGCAATGGTCTGCACGACACCGGTGATCGCTTCACCGAGGGGCGGAGACTGGGGATCGAGCATGCCGTGGTTCAGATTGACCACGATCAGCCCGAGACCGGCGAGCGTCTCGGCCAGCACTGGGTCGACCACACCGAACACGACACCTTTTGCTGCAACGGGTTTGGCGCCGATTCTGCCGTGCATGATCGCCGAGACCATGTGGATCACGGACACTTCGGTCGCGCCACGCTCGTACCAGGTTTTGTATTGGCTTTTCAGATAAACCGCGCGTTCCCCGAGGTCGGCTTCGTTGAATCTTTCGCCGAACTTAACCAGCCACAGGTAGTCACGCATGTTCAGGCGACCGGGCTCCCGCTCGTCGGTGGTCTGCACGAATTGACTCACTTCCGACGGGTACCAGATGATGAACCGGCGATCGGCAGTATCGATGGTACGGACGCCGACGCCACCGGCTGGCACGATGATCTGATAGTCGAAATTGCAGGTGACGGCCGTTGCGGTGTGAGCGATCGTGCAGGTCATCAGCACCATCAGGAGTCGGATCAACATGAGTAGTGTGCTTCGCTGGTAGTAGTCGGCGGAGTTTGCCACGGCGGGTATGGTTTGCGCGTGGCGTTGTTTCGCGACCCGCAGTGCGCGTTCGACGAACCGACGCATCACTACTTTGTGTTCGGGAGTTCCGGCGGACGGTGTTTCAACCCGGCCGCCGGATCCTGGTGCGATTTACTGCTTTGAGTTCTCTACAGCTTCGGGCGTACGTTCCGCCTTCGGCGGAGCAACGGGCATCTCGCCGTAGCGAGTGCGCAGGCTTGCGATTGCTTCCGGGTCTGCCTCGATTTTCAGCGAACGCATGTTCTGTACGTAGTCACTCTGAACGCTGCGGGCCAGTTCAGCCTTGAGGTTCGTGATGATGCCGTCCTTGACGTCGTCGAATGGCTTGAGTTCTGCAGCCTTGCGCCCGTGGAACTGGATGATGTGATACCCGAACGAACTCTTGACGACATCGGAAATTTCACCCTCCTTCGTCATCTTCGCGGTGGCCGCGGCAAAATCTTCGACGAAGTTGACTACAGGCGTCATGTTGAGCCGACCGCCTGTTCCTGCTGAGGCATCGTCGTCCGAGTACTTCTTCGCGAACTCGGCAAATTTGCTGGGGTCCTTCAGCAGTTTCTTCCGAACCTTCTTGGCTTCTTCGAGCAACTGGTCTTCGCTGAGATCGTGGCGCGGCATCCACAGGATGTGCGACACGTCGACCAGTTCGGGAGTCATGTACTCGGACCGTTTGGCCGCGTACTGTTCTTTCGCCTGAAGCTCGAAGTCCGGGAACTTGATGTCGGCCTTGAGTTTTTCCATTCGATAGCGGAACAGCACACGTTCGCCAGCAATCTGCATCTCGCGGGCGATCACCGGATCCTTGTCCAGACCCATCTCCCGCGCTTCCATTGAGGATTGGCGCAGAATCAGGAGTTGGTTGAGGATCTGATCAATTCGGTCGGGATCATTCATCACGCCGGATCGTGCTTCGGCCGGGATGGTCGCCAGATGCGCATCGATGTCAATCAGGTCCAGGGCGGCGCCCCGTTCATTCTTGACGACCGGCTTGGCGGACGTGGCGACCTGGGCCGCGGTGGTCGGCTGATTCTCAGCCGACACAGGGAAAACCGCACTCGCCAAAGCGAGTGCGGTCACTACTACCAATTGCTTCATTCCTTACCTCGTCAGTGAATCGGCTTCGCAGCCTTGCTGGCAGCTTTGAGTCACCAACCACCAACAAGTTCCCACGGTGCAATCACTGACTTGGATATTTTCTGGATTGCGGAAGAACACGTTGAGGTAATACGTCGTTCCGGCAGTCATCGGGCACCACGTGACCGGAGACGAACCAAACGTCCAGCCAAGACCGGCTGCACCGTTGTAGGCACTCTTGCAGCGAGTTTCCGTTGGGTTCGGGTCGCCAGGGCACGGCGAAATAGTGGCAAACAGGGGTGCTGAGTTTTCACCCGGCTGTTCCCAGGACACGGTTCCTGCGCGATTGCTTGGTGCACCTGAGGTGTCAATCGAGAATGCAACAAACTGGTTGCTCGGGATCGGAACCAGTGCGGTGTCGCCGGAAACTTGTCCGAAGCGGCCCAACAGGGAACGAGCAGGAGAAACCGAGTTCGGTGGGTTGATCGGATCCGGCTTCCAACGATTGGTGTTCAGTGTGGTGCCGGAAGCCCATTCCTGGTTGCCTGCTGCACGGGTATTGGCCGTGTTGACGAATGAGTTCATCTGCGACATGCCTGCCGGCGGCTCATGGCCAGTGCAATTCGCCCCGCCGCCGCTACCAGCCACTACCACTTGAACCTGACGCGTCACGGTTCCTGCGGTATTGGAGCAGCTGATTCCGAACGTGTAGGTGCCACTGGTGGTGAGGTTGACCGTGGTACCGCTGCTCGACACAGGCAACGAGCTGCCCCAGTTCGAAACGGAATTCACGCCAGCTGGGTACGACGAGCCGGAATTGGTGCAGGTCGGTGTGGGTGACCCGGTTGCGGTCCAGCTGAGCGACGTACTGCCACCGCCGAACGGGAGGCTGACAATGGTTGCCGCCAGGGTCGACGTGAACGTCGGGGCTGTGCCACCGCCGCCGCCACCAGCCGGGCACCAACCGTCTCCGGCGGTACCCGCAGTGTTGAGCGGACGCGCCGTGACATCACCGGTGACCGGGCTGATGCTGATGTTGGTGGAACTGCTGAGCGGGATTCGGTAGGTGTTGCTACCTCCCAGATTCAGCACGAGGTCACCGGCTTGCGCCAATGACGTGAGGCCGAGCAAAGCGCCAGCCAGGTACTTGAGCGTTTTCATTGTTTTAGTCCTCATTTTAGATGTTCACTCCGAAACAGTACTCCTGAGAGCACTGACCGGCAAGCGTAGGCGTGCCGTCGTTAATGCTTTGTTATGGTTTTTGGATGTTGCCAGAGTCTGTGCTGTTGCACATCCCTAAAAAAAAGGCCCCCGCAAGCGGGGGCCTCTTTCATACTTCCACCGGGGGGTGGATTACAGGCAGGAACCCGAGCAGAGACGGGAACCCTTGTGCTTCCACAGACCCGAGTAGGTCGCCAGCAGGCCAGGCTGAGCAGCGGCGTTGGTGAAACGCGAAGCCCAGAAGCCAGTGGTCGGCAGACCGAGGTACTGTTCACCACCAACCGTGTCGATACGCATCACGTGGTTCGTGATGAGCGTCGAGCCCGGCAGCGGTTCAGACGTTGCGTACAGACCCATGCGCATCCAGCCATCCGTCACGCCGATGCTCGAGGCATTGACGTTGGAGGTCAGCGTGGAACCCAGGACGTCCGAAGCGGAAGGCGTCGAGTCGTTGATCGTCACGACGTTGGCTTCGAAGCGCAGCTGCGGGGTGATTGCAGTCTGGCCCGGCGGCAGCGGGGAGAAGTCCAAGCAGGACGGATCTTCCGGGTTGTCGCAGAACTGGGCAACCGGACCTTCTTCACGGTTCTTCACGGTCAGCAGGATGTCGACCGGAGCCGTACCCTGTGAACCACCCGTCGGGAAGATGCGGGTGAACGGACGGATAGCCGTCGCGCCCACGATCGCCTGGTCAACGTAGAAACGCTTGGTCGGGAAGGTGACAACCCATTCCGACTTGGCAGCGATCGACTGATCCGTGACGAACTCGTTGTAGATCGCATCATGCATGAACACGGCGCTGGACGCGTCGATACCGTTCGCCGGAGCGGCGTAGGACGACGTGATCAGGGAGCCATTGTTGAACACGAAGGTCGTGGCAACACCCAGGGCCGTTTCGGCGTCACGCAGCGAAGGCAGCGTGGAACCCGGCGGGTTGTGCAGTTCTTCGAAGCTGAAGCCATCGATTGCATCGGCGTTGTACGACAGCATGGCGCCGAAAGCGACGTCGATGATGCCGGCCGAACCGAACAGACCGCCCGTAGGAGGCGTGATGTCGATTTCGTTGTTGCCGATCCAGTAGTTGTTGGCTGCACCAGCCGTCCAAGCCGTACGGATCTGACCGCAATTCGACGGCACGCCGCTCGAATCATGGGTGATGGCCGTCAGCGAGTCACGGGCGTTGTTCACAACTTCGCCCATTTCGATCATTTCCAGATGGCCTTCACGGGTACGACCCAGGTCATCGTTGGCGCTGTCGTTGTTGCCCAGCACGTATTGGAAGTTACGGAAAGGGATAGCGCGGGCGCCGCCCACAACCACACCGGCCGGGTTGTTCTTGACCAGCGGAGCGGTACAGCTGTTGTCGGTCGTCAGCAGGTGAGCCGGGCCGGTCGCGTCGAGAGCGAACACGGAACCAGTCCACACGTCGTACGGCGACAGGTACAAGTTGAAGTCGAGCACTTCGCGGGAGTTCTTACCTTCCACAAAGCGGACCTTTACGGCTTTACCGGCGCCAGTGGTGTTGACCACGGAAACCAGAGTCGTATTGCCACCGTTAACGGTGTAGTACGGGTAAACGAGAACTTCACCGAGGCCATCGGGGTTCAGGTTCACGGCGTTGGCGACGCTCGCGATGCCCGCCACACCGGCGATGCCCGCGATTACCGCGTTCGTCAGGGCGTTCTTTTTCATCACAACACTCCTAAAATTGACCACAGGGCTAAATTGCTTGCGACTGCATCGGAATCGGCTTGTTTCAACAAGCTTCTGACCGGATGACAGGCAACAGCAAGTCTAATGCTACGGAAAGGAACGGGTCAATGCAATCCCCTTTCCGCAGAATCTTAATGATTGGGCAAGTAATACCACACCCCGTCCACCCGGAGCCACTCTTCAATGTGGCCACCAAACACGGAATTCGTGCCCATGGCCACGGAAAGTCGGACTTCCGACTCGCTCCAGAGGCTGACTTCACAGGCATCTTCGGTATCGCACTTGACGCCGGAGATACCCAATTCCTTCCAGGTGATCGGCCGGGCACCCATCTCTGTAGCCCAGGTTTCAGCTGTCTTGTTGCTCCGGTAGCCGGGGCTCAGGTAGTCGAATGCCTCGACGCCGCGCTTGTTCAGCAGCAAGGCCCAGCGCTCCAGAACGCGCTCATTCAAGTCCTGCGAAGCCTTGTGGGGCGTGGCGAGCTTGATGTCGGTCGTGGTGCGGCCCTTGGGGCCCGGTTCGACCGGATCGCCATCCTGAAACGAGCTGCTGGCACCGGACGCGTACACACGCGGTTCAGCTTCAGCGGGCGCCGCGGCGGCGTCGGACGACGTTTCGGCAGCGACTTCCGGTGAATCGGACTTGACGTTCTCTCCACCGCACCCGGCGAGCAGGGCAGCCAGAGCGCCGGCCAACATCAGCTTTTCAATCTTTTTCATTCTCGTCACTCCTTGGAAAGTTGCTCGCGGACACGCTGTTCTTCGCGTTCCACTTTGCGCATCAAGGGTTTGAGACCCCGGAAGCGATTCTTGAATTCGTTGGTCAGGTCACGCGCGGACTCGGCATTTTCGATGACGGTCGGCGTAATCATCACCAGCAGTTCCTGACGGATCGTGTCGTTCGTCGTGGAGCCGAACAGTCGACCCAGCAACGGCACGCGAACGATGCCCGGAATGCCGCTGCGACCCTTGGTCTTGGTTTCGCGGATCAGACCACCGAGCAGCACGGTTTCGCCACTTTGTACGGCAATCTCGGTCTGGATCGTGCGCTTGTCGATGGGCGGCGCACTGAACTGACCGACTTGCTCGCCAGGCGTACTCTCTTCCTGCTGGATCTCGAGATAGACCAGGCCACCCGGATTGACTCGCGGCGTGACGCTGAGCGAAACACCTGTCTCCAGATACTGAACGTTGCCAGGAAACGCCTGCTGCCCGGTGGACGGGTTGTTGGGGTCGGTGCCGACCCCGGAATTGAAGCCCGTGAACACAGGCGTCTGGATGGCGATCTGTTTGCCCGCGTTGATCGATGCTTCCTTGTTGTTCAGCACGACCAGCGACGGCGCCGATACGACGTTGACGTTGCCATTCGTCTGAAGCGCCGAAATCACCGCTTCGGCCTCCACATTCAGCAAAGTCCAGCTGAGTCCTTCGCCGGAGACCGTGCCGGCAAAGCTGTTCCAGGCTTCACGCCCAGGATTGTTCCGGCGCAGTTGCCGGTAGTTGCTGGTTGCCGTCGAGCTAGCCTGGTTTTCGAAGAACCAGTTGACGCCGAAACTCAGTTTGTCGGTCAGGTCGACCTGCAGCACCTTGGCTTCGATGTGAACCTGCAGCGGCACGATGTCGAGCCGCTTGATCGCACCGAGAATGGCGTCGTATTCACCGGGTGTGGCGCGAATCATCAGCGCATTACTTTCCTCGATCGAGGAAATGCGGATGTTCTCGCTCTCGACGATGCCAATCCCTTCGCCGCTGGTGGGTGCCGGTGATGGTGCCGCCTGTTGGCTTGCCGCCTTCTCGTCATTCCGGTCCGACAGACTCTTGACCTCGACCGCCTGCAGACCTGGCGCAACACCGCCAACGCCCTTGGGCTTGCCACTTGCGCTTTTGCCGGCTGAACCGGTAAAGACTTCACTCAGTTTTTCGGCGAGATCATCGGCCTTGACGTTCTTGACGTAGTACACGAACAACTGGGCACCCGAATCGCTGCCACCGCGATCGAGTTTGTAGACCCATTCCTGCGCACGATCCAGATAGTCCGGTTGCGGCGTGATCACCATGACCGCATTGATGCGATCGATCGGCATGAACCGGAACAGGCCGGCCAGTGGCGTCGGGCCACCTTCGCCGAAGATCTTTTCGAGTTCCGGCACAACCGTGCTCGCTTCGACACGCTCCAGCGGATACACGCCCACCGACATGCCGGCAAGCCAGTCCACATCGAAGATCTCGATGGTCTGCAGATACAGATCCAGATCACGCCTGGTGCCGCCGATGATGATCATGGCACGCGAGTTGTCGGCCTTCACGATGGAGCCCTGTCGCGCATAGGGCTGCAGCAGTTTTTCCATCTCGGTTGCCGAGATGTACTTGAGCGGCACGACCCGCAGTTCGTAGCCCTTCGCGTCTTCGGTCGGGCCAATACGCGGCAGCAGATTGCCCTGTACAGCCTGCGCAGTGGGCAGCACGGTGTAACGCCCATCCCGATACACCAGCGTGGCGTTATTCCAGGCCAGCAGCATTTCCAGCACGGCCATCGCCTGTTCCGGCGTAATGGCCTTGGCGGTCGAGAACGTGACCTGGCCGCCTACACCTGGTGCAATCACGTAGTTCTCGTTGAAGATTTCACCGAGAATGGCCTTGACGACCGATTGCACGGATTCAGCTTCGAAATTGAACCAGATATCCCCGGAGTAGGATCGTTCATCGCGTCGAGCGGCAGCTTCTTCGTCGAAAAACTTGCCGGTGCCGCGCTCGACTTTGAAGCGTTTCCGCGCAGCGGCTGCGGCGGCCTCAACCTGTTCATCACCGTAATGGCCGGACTGGTCGCTTTCTCGCGGATCAGCAGCCGCGGACTCGGCAGACTCGGCCCGCGACGCCGGCATCACTTCGTCAGGCAACGCAGCTTCAACCGGAGCCGGCTCGATCACGGCGGGTGTCGCTGCGGGTTCGGTCACAACTGACCCGGCAGCACCGGCCCCGGCGATTCCTTCCGAGTTACCGGTACCCGTCATATCGGCAGACGTTGCGGTCTCCACCACTGGGGCGGACTCAGGCGGGGCGGGTTCGGGTGGAACAGGCGGCGGCACCGGCGCGCTGACCTGCCCGGCGGCGTCCACCTCCGGATTGGCCATGCCGCCATCGGCAAAAGCCAGACCGGGGCCGGCCAAAATCAGGCCAAGCGCCAGCGGAAGCAGGAAAACTTGAATGGGGTTGGGCACAAGGTTACTCCGTTACTGACTCGATTCTTGGGCACGCATGCGTTCGGCTTCCTCACGCAGTTGCCTTCTTCGCTCTTCGATCCGCCGCCGGATTTCTTCGGCTTTGGCCTGGTTGGCCGCATCACTCTCCGCCTGGTTGGCGGCGACCGCTGGCGGCGCGCTGTTGTTCATGTTGGCCGGCACCTGACCATCGGGTGCCGGCGGGGCTCCCTCGGGACGACTGATGGCCGATTCGTTGACTGACAATTCGAGTTCCTTGCGTCCGCTGCCTTCGCCCTCGAACACCACTTTGCGCGGATCCACTTCGACCAGCTTCCAGCCGCTTTGTTCCCCTTCGAGGGGCATTCCAAGCTTCACCACCATCGACAGGTTCGACTTGTTGTCGCGAACGATCGCCAGTTTCTTGTCGGCGGTATGGATGATGCTGGTCAGCGTGACATCGAGGTCGGGCACGGCCGCTACGACCGCTGCGCCTTCAGCGGGCTTTTCCTCGATGGGGGTCGGCTTGCGGTCCTCATTGAACACGGGCCGGGTGACCAACTCCTGGAACTTGTCGAAACTTTCCAGGCGGAAGCCCTCCTTGTTCAGACCCCCGAGGTAGTCACGCGGTTTGAGCTTGCCCTCGCTCTCCGCGAGCGAGTAGCCGGTGCCCAGGCCAAACTGCTGACCAACGAACAGGCCACCAAGCAGCACCGACAGCGCAACCAGCGCGATGCCGAGTCGACGCGCAGGACTCATGCCGTCTTCTCCTTGTCCGGGGTCTTGGGTGCCGTTCGGATATACCCGAACACGTTGAAGCGGATATCGAGGTAGTTCTGGATCTTGTTGCTGCCCGGCGTCAGGTAACCCTGCTGGCGATAGACCTGCAGGTCGTCGATGAACAACAGCGGACTCGATGATTCGAGCTCGTGCAGGATGGCCGCAAACGGCTCCAGGTCGCAGCGCAGGCGCATCTGGATGGTCACGCGCTCAAACCGCTCCGGCTCGGTCGGGCGAGCGTATTGGTTCATCGTGATCTGGCAACGATCGGGATTGGCTTTTGGCGCGTGTTTGCTGACGATCTGCTTGATCTGCTGGGTCAGCGTGGCGGCGGCGGAATCAAAATCGGTTTCGGCCAGGAATGCCGGATTGTTCGCTTCGTGCGTTCGCACGGCAGCGTGGGCTTCCTCGACTTCCTTGCGGGTTGCGGCGATCTGGCGGAAGCGCAACTCCTGATCCTTGAGGTCGGCGATCTCCTCGGCGAATTGCAGATGGCGCGCAGTGAACCACCAGTGCACGCCCACAAAATAAACGAGCACCAACGCAATCAGCAGCAGCACGACTGCCAGGAAGCGGCCGTTGTCGGCTTTAGGCGTCACGTCCATTGCCACCTCCCGTCTTGCCTTTCTGGCGTTTCTTGTTCTTTTCGCGGGTGTCTTTTGCAACCGCTTCGGGATCCAGCTTGGCGCGTGCCTGGATGAGGAACATTTCCTTCTTGTTCTGGCTGCCTGGCGTGATCGCACCCTGAATGGCAGGCGCCTCGATCAACGATGACTTCTGCAGCACCGGAACCAGCCCGGCGGCATTGTCACTCTGACCCTGCAACTGAACTTCTCCACGCGTCACCTGGAACCGCGACAACGAGGTGTCGTCGGGCAAGCGGATGGTGACGTCACGCAGGATGTCGACAGTGATCGGCATGGCACGCTTGCGGGTGTCCAGGAAGTTCGCGCCGTCCACCGCATCTTCAAGCTCATCACGCAGTTTGTCGGTGGCCTGCGCCTCCAGACGGACAGCATCGACCTTGGCTTGCAGGTCGTCGAGCGCCGCTTGCCGATTCGACAGCGAGGCCTGCATGACCGCCCACAACATGACCAGGCAGACAGCCGCCAGCAGAGCGTTGATCCATTGCTCGGTTCGTGAGCGACGCGCCCGGCGATCGGGCGGAAGCAGGTTGAAGCCCAGTCGGCTGCTGTCGGCACGCATGCCATCGGCGGCGGCGAACTGCAGGTCGGCTGCAGCGAACGGCGCAATCATCTGTTCGCAAATGGCCTTGGGTGCCATGAGCACCTCGATCAGCAACTGCTTCGCGGCGCTATCGCGCTTGATGGTGTGATGGTCGAGCCAGACCTGTTCAGCCTTGAACGGCGTTTGGCGATCCAGTTCGAACCCCAGGACCTGATCGAGATTTTCTTCGGCCGCCAACGGCAGCGTCACACGCCGCGACAGCAGTTGCCGCTCGGGAAAGCCCAGCACGAGATCGGCCTTGCCCTCGGCTTTGGCGATAAAGCCGCGCAGCAGATCAAGCATCGACTGCTGATCTGCGTCGGCAGGGATGTCCAGCACCTCCCGGATTTCGCCGCGATGGAGCCGTTCGATGCGCCACATGCCGTCCCGCTGGAACAGTCGCATTTCGTCACGCTGTTCGGACAGGAACCCGAGCAACCGCGCCGGAACCAGGGCAAGCAGCTCCCTGCCCCACCAGTCGAGGAACCGGCACAGCGAACTGCTGCGATATGCCGAACGCAGTTTTGCCAAGCGCTTTGTAATGATCGAATCAGACATCAACGGGCGCTCCCTTCGCGCCACTTCAAAATGGAATAAGCCCGTGCGCCAGGCGCACCTCCGAGGCGAATCGTCGCGTCCAGCGTCGTTTTCGCCCCATTCTTGAGCCGGGCTTCGGACCGCACAGTATACGTTCCGCCGCCTCCCCCTGCCAAAAGACTGGTGCCATCGGGCATGGTGAGGCCAGATGCACCGCCGTCGGCCGGGTTCAGCAAGCGGCGCTGTTGCACCAATTGCTGGGCCAGTTGCGGGTTCATGTTGGGATAAAGCATCAAGCCAAACTCCGTGGCATAGGCCGGGCTGGGGCGGCCGGCGCCGCCGTAGATGGTGATTTCCGGCTCGAGCTTCTCGTAGAGCTCGTAGGTCATGCCGAGCACCTGTTGCAGCTCGCCGACCGTCGTGAAGGGCACATCAGCCGAACCATAGGGCAGGTCTGCCGCTTCGTAGTCCTCGTCTTCGGCACCCATCGGTCGGACGAGTTCATCGACATCACGCCAGTCGATGATGGCATCGGCCAGCCGCTGCGCCTCGATCGGATCAAGGCCCAGTTGCTGGAACATCGGCACCAGTACGGTCTCGTCGGCCTGGTTGATGTCGATCTTGCCGGACTCATCCTGGATTTCGACGCTCACTTTTGCGCCCTCGAAATCGAATTCGTAGACCCGTCCGTCCGGCACCCAACGGGTTTGCACGTCCGGGTTCAACATTTCACGCACAACCCGGCTCAGGCCGGCCTCGGCTGCATATCGAGCCGTCGCACCATCGAACAGGTGGCGAGCCTGCAGCATCTCGGTTCGGGCGATCACGATGAAGCCGGACAACATCACGGTCAGGAGCACCAATACCCAGATGACGACGATGAACGCGACACCCCGGCGCCCGTTCCGGGACGGGAATGAATGCCGGGTCATTGCGCCGTCCTGCCGTAGAAGGAATCCCAGCCCGACACCGCCGAAGCGTTCACCAAAAGCGGTACATCCATGGTCGGCCAGCTGTAACGGGTGCCGTCTTCCATGCGGAACTTGATACGGACTGCCAGCGGCAACACGCCGGTGTTCTTCCATTCATCGGACCAATCAGTCAGTTTGCCGGTTTCATCCATGCCGATGAATTCGAACCCACCGCCGTCGATGCCCTCGATCAGAACGACCGGATCGCGCTCGCTCTCCGGATTGTCGGCGTCAAACCCGTTCAGAAGCTGGTGCCGAAAGACCAGACGGTTACCGTCGGGACCGTCTTCGACGCTGAGTTCCTGGACATACGCACCACCGCGACTCATGTGGCCGGGCATGGTCGAGACAAAACGCAGGTAATCACCCTGGCCTTCGAACATGCGTACTTCACCGGTCGTCTGCGTGACCTGGAAGTTGAGCGCGAGCGCACCGCGCAACTGTCGACGCAGGAATTCCTGCGCGACACGAACCCGATTCGTGCGGTCGATCAATTCCTCTCCGCTGACCGATGCTTTGCGCGCAGCCGAAATGCCGCTGTATGCACCCGCCATCAGCAAGGCCAGCAGCATGGTCGCCAACAACAGCTCGACGAGCGTAAAACCTTTGGTCCGCTGCGGCATGGTCATGGCATGAGTCCCGGCTGGATGGCGCGTACGGTGACAAATCGGGCGCTGCGTTCGCTGCGGCCCTGGCCCCAGATGACGATCAACTCGATCCGGTACAGCTCCACAAGATTGGTGGTTTCGAACACGGAAGCATCGGACGGCGGCTCCCATTCACTGATCGCCAGTTCCCACCGGTACTTCTTGTCGAATTCGCCGGAGTCACTGCCTTCCTTCACCGGCTCTTCAATGCCGATGGTGTCCATCTTGCTTTGTGCCCACAGTGCCGCGTCCGTCAATTCCGCACTCGTGCGCGCTTGGCGCAGACCGGAAGCAGCCAGCTCCATCATCACCGCAAAGCCCACGGCAAAGACGAGAAACGCAGCCAGCAACTCGATCAGGGCAAAACCACGGCGGTTCATTTGTCCTCCTCGAGGCGCACTTCGCCCGTCAGCCAGGCCACTTCCACACGCCATTCCTTGGTGTCACGCAGAATGGTGACGCGCCCACCGGTGGACGAACCGTCCGGATAGAACCGGATCCGGCCTTTGCCGTCCTCGGTGAGCTCGCTCTGCGCCGTCAGCAGTTTCATGTCGAGACCTTCGGGCAACGTCACCAGGCTCTTGCCTGGCGCCTGATAGGTCCGCGCCTCGACATCCACTTCCAGCGCTTTCTCTTCACCTTTCACGATGGCCTGACCACGGGTGTATCGAAGCGCCGCAACAACATCCTTGACCGAGGACCGGATCTTCGCGCCGCCTAGGCTCTTGCTGAACGAGAACGCGATACTGCCAACCACGATGGCGATCAGCACGAGTACCGCGATGACTTCGATCAGGGTGAATCCATGCTGGCGAGTGTGGATGCGCATGGCGCCCCGGAATCCGGGATCAATCGGCGTTGCTGATGTCGCGTTTCCACTTCTCTCCACCCGGCTGCTTGTCGGCGCCAAAGGAGATCAGGTCGTAGTCACTGCCGGTTTCGCCTGGCATGCGATACATGAACGGCTGGTCCCAGCCATCCTTCAGTTCGCTTGGACGGGCATACGGGCCATTCCAGTTTTCGGCATTGCCGGGCTTGCTGGTCAGGTCTTCAAGGTTCTCCGGCAGTGTGCCCACGTCCATCGCGTAAGACTCGATTTTCGTGCCCAGCGACTTGACGCTCGACTTCGTGGCATTCCATCGGCCCTGGTCGACCTTGCCGAACACGGCAGGCGCGACAAAACCGGCGATGATGCCAAGCAGCAGGATGACCGCGATCATTTCGACCAGGCTGAAACCGGATTGCGTACTTTTCATTGTTCTACCTCGGGTTACTGGATCAAATCACTCATGTTCAGGATCGGCAGGATGATGGCGATCATGATCGCACCCACCACGACAGCCATGATGGCAGTAATGGCTGGGACCATGGCCGACAGCAAACGTTCCGTGGTGTGCGAAACATCGTCGTCGAACGTGTCGGCGGTGCGGACAAGCATGCCGTCCAGATCACCCGCTTCTTCACCGACCGCAATCATCTGGACCGCCAGCTTCGGGAATACCTTGCGCGCACCGAGCGAATAGGCAAGGCCACCGCCGGTCTTCACTTCACTCGCTGCATGTTCGACCGCCTGCACCAGCACGGTGTTGCTGAGCACGTTCTTGGAAATCGACAACGCCGTCAGCAACGGCACGCCGTTGCGCACCAGCGTTCCGAGCGTGCGCGCGAGGCGCGCCGTCTCGATCTTGGTGATCAGCGGGCCGATGAAGCGCATGCGCAGCATTTGCCTGTCCCAGGGCCCACGGGTCTCCTGGCTCGCAAACTGGCCACGCACCCACAGGCCGCCGCCACCCACCACCAGCGCCAACATCCACCAGAACTTCTGCAGAATGCCGGCGACGAAAAGCACGATCACGGTGATCCACGGCAGGTCATCACCCATGGCCTCGAAGATCGGCTCGAACTTCGGCACGACGTAGATCATCAGGATGATCAGCGCGACAATGACCATCGCCACCAGCATGGCGGGATACACCAGCGCATTGATGACCTTGGATTTCAGTTGACGCGAGCGCTCCAGATACTCGGCGAGCCGCTTCAGGGTGTCATTGAGCGAACCGGACACTTCGCCGGCCCGCACCATGTTGATGTACAGGCGCGTGAACACGCCATGCTGCTGTTCGAGTGCCGATGACAAGCTGCCACCTTCACGCACGACATCGCGGATCCGCTCGATGAGACGCTGACCCTCTTCGCTGTCCGGTTGTTCGGCCAGCATCTGCAGTGCACGGTCGAGTGGCTGACCGGCACTCAGCAAGGTACCGAGTTGCTGCGTGAACATGGCGATCTGAACTTCCGACATCGGCGCGCGCCGAAGCAGGCTGCCCAGTGCCAAGCCGCCGGCGGAGCCCGCTTCGCGAGCCTCGATCGGCACATTGCCGGCGTCCTGGAGTCGCATGACCACTTCTTCGCGCGTGGCAGCCTCCATCTCGCCGACAAGTGTTTCGCCGGTGGCACTGACCGCCTTGAATCGGAACAGGGGCATCGTTTACTCCTGCACCACTCGAAGTACTTCTTCGATGGTGGTCACGCCCTGCATCGACTTGAACAGGCCGTCCTCGTACATCGTGCGCATGCCTTCATCGCGCGCCGCCTGTTCGATCACACCCATGTCGGCATGCTGCATGACCAGGCGCCGCAACGGGTCGGTCATCACCAGGAATTCCATGATCGTCGTGCGGCCGTGATAGCCGCTCGGGATCAGTGGTGTACCGGTCGGTCGATACAGGCGAATCGGACCTTCCGCCTGGAATCGCCGGAGCTTGAATTCATCAACCACTTCCGGCAACGGCTCGTACGGCACGGCATTGGCGATATCCAGGCGGCGCACCAGGCGCTGCGCCAGGATACCGTTCACGGTCGATGTGAGCAGGTAATCCTCGACACCCATGTCGAGCAGGCGCGTGATGCCGCCGGCGGCGTTGTTGGTATGCAGCGTCGACAACACCAGGTGTCCGGTCAATGCGGACTGGATGGCGATTTTCGCCGTTTCCAGATCGCGCATTTCACCGATCATGATGATGTCCGGATCCTGACGCACGATCGACCGCAGGGCGTGCGAGAAGTCGAGCCCGATCTGCGGTTTGGCCTGGATCTGGTTGACGCCTTCGATCTGGTATTCGACCGGGTCCTCGACCGTGATGATCTTCACGTCCGGCGTATTGAGCTTGCTGAGTGCCGTGTACAGCGTGGTCGTCTTGCCCGAACCAGTCGGGCCGGTGACCAGCATGATGCCGTGCGGCAGTTGCAGCACTTCCATGAACCGCGGCAGGAATTCGTCGGTAAAGCCGAGCGTGTGGAAATCCAGCACGACCGACTCACGATCGAGGATACGCATGACCACCGACTCGCCGAACGAGGTCGGCACGCTGGACACACGCAGATCGAGCTCCTTGCCCTGGACACGAAGCATGATGCGACCGTCCTGCGGCAGGCGACGTTCGGCGATATTGAGCTTCGCCATGATCTTGATGCGCGAAATCACCGCGGCAGTCGAACTGGCGGGTGGTGATTCAACTTCCTCGAGCACACCGTCGATGCGGTATCGCACTTTCAGGCGATTCTCGAACGGTTCGATGTGGATATCGGATGCGCGTGCTTCAACCGCTCGCTGGATCACCAGGTTGACGAGCCGGATGACCGGCGCTTCCGACGCGAGGTCACGAAGGTGTTCGACGTCGTCTTCGGAACGGGTGGCTTCATCGCTGAGATTCTCGACGATTGCGCCCATGGCCGAACGACCGGAGCCGTAATAGCGCTCGATCAGGTCGTCGATTTCGGAGCGGATGCCAATCCGCAGCGACACTTCCTTGCCGGTGGCCAGAGACACGGCCTGTGCCGGATAGTCGTCCTGAGGCTCGGCGACGAGCAGGTCGACGCCAGTTTCCGATTCGCCGATCGGCACCACATGAAACTGCTTGAGGAAACGCACCGACAGCGTCACACCGGACGGTGGCGCGTCCGGGCAATCCTTGGCCGACAGCAGCGGCAGGTGCAGTACGTCACTGAGTGCTTCCGCTGCGTCTTTCTCGCTGACCAACCCAAGCCGCGTGAGCAGTGAGATGAAATCACCGCCCGGAGATTCCTCGTGCAGGCGGCGGGCACGTCGCAGGTCGGGATCCCGCAAGCGACCCCGTTCCAGCAGGTTCTGGCAGATCCGGTCTTCCAGGCTGGCTTCCTGGGCCGGGTGTTCGGCAACTGCCAGGGCTTCGGTTTCGCTCATGATTCACCTTCAGGTCGGGGCTTTGGACCCGTCGAACCGTCATTAGTTTCAAGCCACTGGTCACCTTGCAGGTCGCGCAGGAAGTTCCGCTGCATGACACCCCAGACAAGCAGGCCGGACAAAGTCGGCATGACCAGCGACGAAAACTGCCAGAAATATGCGACCAGCGTTGGATTCACGCCCATTTCGGCAGCATAGGCCGCTCCGGTGTCACCAAGCACGACAAACACGTCCTTCGCCACATGCAGCGCACAACCCATCGCGTGCAGTGGCAGCATGACCAGCCAGCCGATGAAAGCATCGCGGATCTTGTGCAGCAGCGAAAACTCTTCGGATGGCGAGGCGAAGATCAGGCCCCAGTAGACGGCCAGACCGTATGTGTAAAGCAGCACGTTGACCTGGATATCCATGACCGGTCGACCGGCATCGGCCGGCACACCGGGCGGCAGCGGGATGAATGCCGAGACGTTCCAATTGAAGACGTTCTGCGATGTCGACTCGACCAGACCCGGCAACCAGACCGACAGAATCAACTCGGCCAGTTCGTGGGTGAAGTAGGTAATCGGCGATCGCATCGCGAACCAAAAGAAGAACGCCAGTGGCAACCACAGCAGGCACAGCAGGAAAAACGTGCGCAACGAGACCGGCTCGCGCGGAGCCATTGTGTCGGGTTTGCCGAATTCAGGAACCAGATTGCTCATATCAACCCACGAACACCCTTGCGTTTCGGAACAGGCGCATCCAGGGCGAATGCTCGCCCCAGTGTTTTGGACGCCAGCTCATCTGGACCGACCGGAACACTCGCTCCGGATGCGGCATCATGATGGTGACACGGCCATCGGCATTGCTGTATGCCGTGGCGCCACCGGCGGAACCGTTCGGATTGGCCGGGTACTGTCCCGCAGGCTCACCGGACGCCTCGATGAACCGCGCCGCCAGACGGGCCGAGTCGGCATGTGCCGGATCGCGGAACCGCACCTGTCCCTCGCCATGCGAGACGACCACCGGCAGTCGGGCACCGGCCATGCCGCGCAGCAGGACAGACGGTGATTCCAGCACTTCGACCAGACTCAGCCGCGCCTCGAACTGCTCGGAGCGGTTGCGCAGGAATCGCGGCCAGTGGTCGGCGCCCGGTACCAGATCGTGCAACTGACTCAGCATCTGGCAGCCATTGCAGACCCCCAGCGCAAACTTGCCGGTGTCGGCGAAAAATGCCGCGAACTGGTCGCGCAGATCGCCGTGATATCGGATCGAACTGGCCCAGCCACGGCCGGCACCGAGCACATCACCGTAGGAGAACCCGCCACATGCGGCGAGGCCATGG
Organism: Lysobacteraceae bacterium; assembly: GCA_040376895.1. Lineage (GTDB taxonomy): Bacteria > Pseudomonadota > Gammaproteobacteria > Xanthomonadales > Ahniellaceae > Ahniella. The sequence continues at coordinate 25,971 of JBEIPT010000002.1, forward strand.
AAGCGCTCCAGACGCTCTCGACCGGAGATCAGGTCGCTCATGTGGACATCAAAGGCATCAAAGCCGGCACGCCGGAAGGCCGCGGCCATTTCAACCTGCCCGTTCACCCCTTGCTCTCGCAGGATCGCGACCTTCGGACGTGCGCCGCGACGAATGTACGGCGCCGCGATGTCATCTTCGGGATCAAAATGGCACTGGGGTTCGAGCGCATGCCGGGACGACAGGCACGATGCCAGTTCCTCGTCGGCACATTCCGGGTTGTCACGGCGACGCTGCATGGCGTGGCTGGTTTCGAGCCAGGTCCGGTAGAGCGTGTCGAGATCGGTCTGCAGCAAGCGGGTATCGCCCTGAAGCACCTCGACGCGGCCATCCATCCGCAGCGTTGCGAACGGATGCGCCCGGTCACCCAAGCCCACGGCAGCAAAGGTTTGCCGCACGGACGCCAAGTCACTCCGACGCACTTGAACGATAGCGCCCAACTCTTCGTTGAACAGCACCGCGAGTGGATCACGCGACTCGAAGGTATCCAGGTGAACCGACAGACCGACGCCACTCGTGAATGCCATTTCCAGCGCGGTCACGATTGCTCCGCCGTCGGAACGGTCGTGATAGGCAAGCAGGCGGCCATCGCGACTCAATGCCTGAACCGTTTCGAAGAACGCGCGGAACCGTCTCGCGTCATCGAGGTCGGGCACAGCGCCGAAGCTGGCTTGGCAGACTTCCGCAAGGATCGACTGACCCAGCCGGTCACGACCCAGATCGATCAGCAACAATTCGGTGTCTTCGTCGATCACGAGTTCCGGCGTCAGCGCCGACCGGACATCAGCCACGCGCACGAATGCGGTGACGATCAGCGAGACCGGCGAGACACTCTTGCAGGCTTGGCCGTCGACCGACCAACTGGCCTGCATCGACAGGGAGTCCTTGCCCACCGGAATACCCAGATCAAGCGCCGGACAGAGTTCCATGCCGACCGCTCGTACGGCGTCGAACAATGCCGCGTCTTCGCCCGGATGGTTGGCTGCGGCCATCCAGTTGGCGCTGAGTTTGATGTCTGCCAGTCGCGCGACCGGCGCGGCGGCGAGGTTGGTCAGCGCTTCGCCGACTGCCATGCGCGCACTGGCGGCGGCGTCCACGAGGGCCAGGGGCGTGCGTTCGCCAAGCGCCATCGCTTCACCGGCAAAGCCGTCAAAATCGAGCAAGGTGACCGCACAATCGGCAACAGGAACTTGCCGCGGCCCGACCATCTGGTCGCGCGACACGAGACCACCGACCGTCCGATCGCCGATCGTGATCAGAAAGCCCTTGGCCGCCACGGTGGGATGCGACAGCACGCGCTGGATCGCGTCAGCCAGCGTGATGCCGGGTGTTTCCGTTGCAGGCGTTACGGCGATACGGCGCGTGTCGCGTGACATTTTCGGCGGTTTGCCAAGCAACACACCCAGCGGCATGTCGACGACCACTTCGCCGCGCAACGAATCGATCAGCTTGAGCACACGCGATTGGGTGGCGTGACCAACGACCGCATACGGGCAGCGCTCGCGTTGGCACATCGCCTCGAATTCGGCCAGACGTTCCGGGCGCACGCCGAGCACATAACGTTCCTGCGCTTCGTTGCACCAGATCTGCATCGGGCTCAGACCGGGTTCGTCGCTCGGAATCCGACGCAGATCGATTTCACCGCCTACCTCGGAATCGTTCAACAATTCCGGCAAGGCATTCGACAAACCGCCCGCTCCGACGTCGTGGACACTGACGATCGGATTGTCCGCGCCCATGGACCAGCAACGATCGATGACTTCCTGGCATCGTCGTTCCATTTCCGGGTTGTCACGCTGCACCGACGCGAAGTCCAGCGCTTCGGTGTTCGTGCCTGAACTGACTGACGAAGCGGCTCCACCGCCGAGCCCGATCAGCATGGCCGGGCCACCGAGCACGATGACGGCGTCACCGTCGGCAAGCACTCCTTTCTCGACCTGGTCGGCGCGCATGTTCGCCAGACCGCCGGCAAGCATGATCGGCTTGTCGTAGGCACGCACGAGCCCCGGACCGGCTGCAGCTTCAAAACTGCGGAAATACCCGGTAATGGCCGGACGGCCGAATTCATTGTTGAACGCGGCGCCGCCGAGGGGACCTTCGCGCATGATCTCGAACGCCGACGCCATGCGGGGCGGCAACGCCCGAGGGGTTTCCCAACTGCGCGGCAATCCGGGAATGCGCAGATACGACACGCTGAACCCGGTCAGGCCGGCTTTCGGTTTGGCACCGCGGCCGGTGGCGCCTTCGTCACGAATCTCACCGCCCGAGCCGGTACTGGCACCGGGGAATGGCGCAATGGCGGTCGGGTGGTTGTGCGTTTCGCACTTGATCGCGAATGCAATGTCCTGGTTTTCACTGCGCCATTGACGCGTTTCGGCATCGGCGAGGAGCCGTTGTCCCTGACCATTGGCGACCACTGCGGCATTGTCGCGGTACGCCGACAGCGTGCCCTGCGGGCTGTGCCTGTGCGTGTTCTTGATCATCGCAAACAGCGACAGAGGCTGCTCGACACCGTCAATGCGCCAGTCGGCGTTGAAGATCTTGTGCCGGCAGTGTTCGGAATTGGCCTGCGCGAACATCATCAGTTCGGCATCGGTCGGATCACGGCCAAGTTCGCCGTAGGCCCGGGCGAGGTAGTCGATCTCGTCGTCCGACAGGGCCAGTCCGAGCTCACGATTGGCCTGAGCCAGCGCTGCCGTGGCCTGTCCACCCAGCGGAATGTGCACGAGCGGTGCCGGCTCGGTCTGCTTGAACAGTGCAGCGATCGCATCCACGCTGGTAAACGCGGACTGTGTCATGGGATCGGACAGCACGCGCAGAACTGCGGTGCGCGCCGCTGCGTCGAGCCCGGCAAAACCGGTCAACTGAAACCGCCAGCCACGCTCGACGCGCAGCACAGGCAAGCCCGCGCCGCGCAGGATTTCACCGGCTTTGCTTGCCCAGGGCGACAAGGTACCGACACGCGGTGTCACGAATACCGTGTCGCCATCGGCCGCATCCACTGCGCCGACACCATCCAGCAGCTCGACCAGCCGGCTTTGATCCAGCGGCCGCGAGGGCTCCACGGTCAACGCGTGGAAAACCTGCGCCGCCCGGACCTGCACCTGAAATGGCGCCAACCTGCGGTTCAATTCCTGGCGCCGAAATGGCGACAGGGTCTCGCGACCCAGCAACAAGTTCATCCGAAAACCCTTGGACCCGGTCAGGAAAAGAGGGAAAGGATAGCGGATGCACCTGAACACGCCTATTTCACCTGTCGACCCGGCACCTCTCGGAATCCATCAAAAAGAGGCAATTTCCTTGAAAATTCAACCCTTTGGCACCTGCGGGCGATCCCCCGCAGGTGACACATCCGGCCCCAGCCGGTACTTTTGTATCTTTGCTGTCGGTGAATCCACCATGGCCGTTGCCAAACCCGTGCTGCTGTTGATCCTTGATGGCTTTGGCCATCGCGTCGATCCCCAAGACAATGCCATTGCCCATGCGAACGCGCCGAATTGGCGGGCGCTGGAAGCGGATTGCCCCCATACGGTGATCCAGACGCACGGCCTGCATGTCGGCTTGCCGGATGGCCAGATGGGCAATTCCGAGGTTGGCCACATGAACATCGGTGCCGGCCGTGTCGTCTATCAGGACCTGACGCGGATCGAAGAAGACATCAAGCACGGTCGTTTTGCCGACAATGCCGGCATCCGTCTGGCGCTCGACAGCGTTACCCCGGGACGAACCCTGCATGTACTGGCACTGATGTCGCCCGGTGGCGTACACAGCCACGAGGAACATGTTTTTGCGCTGTTGCGCGCGGCTGCAGCAAAAGGCCTGGAAAACCTGGCTGTGCACGCTTTCCTCGACGGCCGGGATACCCCACCGCGAAGTGCCGGCGAGTCCCTGGCTCGTCTCGAAAAAGTGTGCGCCGAGACCGGCGCACGGATCGCGACGATCTGTGGCCGGTATTGGGCCATGGACCGCGACCAGCGATGGGATCGCATGATCGGGGCTTGGTCAATGCTGGTCGATGCCGATGCCGAATGTCTCGCCGCTACTGCCGAAACCGGGCTGGCCGACGCCTATGCGCGCGGTGAGACCGACGAGTTCGTCAAGCCGACGGTAGTTGGCTCGGGTGCTCGCATCGAAGACGGTGACAGCGTGCTGTTCCTCAACTTTCGCGCCGACCGTGCGCGCCAATTGGCACGGGCGCTGGCGGAACCCGATTTCAAGGGATTCGATCGGCCGCGACGACCGATGCTGGCGGCGTTCGTGACACTGACCGAGTATGCGGCCGGCTTGCCGGTCAGCGCGGTCTGTTATGCACCGCAGAGCATGCGCAACACGTTGCCGGAAGTTCTGGCGAACCGAGGCCTGAAGCAGCTGCGCATCGCTGAAACGGAGAAATACGCACACGTGACGTTCTTCTTCAATGGCGGTCGCGAAGAGCCGTTTGACGGTGAAGAGCGCATCCTCGTGCAAAGCCCGAAAGTCGCCACCTACGACCTGCAGCCGGAGATGAGCCTTCCGGAACTGACCGATCGCCTGTGCGAGTCCATTCGCAGCCGCCGTTTTGATGCGATCTTCTGCAATATCGCGAACCCCGACATGGTCGGTCACACTGGCGTGTTCGCGGCGGCGGTGAAGGCCGTCGAGGCAGTCGATGTGGCGCTGGGCCGGATCCGTGCCGCCCTGACCGAGGTCGGCGGCGCCATGCTGATCACCGCCGATCACGGCAATCTTGAAATGATGCGGGACCCGGAGACTGGCGAACCGCATACCCAGCACACGGTCGGGCCGGTGCCACTGGTCGGATTTGGCATCACCGGGCAATTGCGCGACGGCGGTTCACTCTGTGACCTCGCCCCGACCGTGCTCGATTTGCTCGGGATCGACGCGCCGGCGGAGATGGACGGCCACAGCCTGTTGCTGCACTGAATGCACAACCGGCTTCGCTCCTGGCCCGGTTTGCTGGCGGCAGTCTTGCTGGTGGTCTGGCTGTCCGGCTTGGCCACGACCACTGCCGCCACGCCCAGCGAACAGGCACTGACAGAAGCCAAGCTCAAGGAGCTGCGAGCGCAGATTGCCGAGGCCGCTGCGGCGCTGAAAGTCGTCGAGGCCGGTCGCCAGAGCGAACTGGACGCACTCAAGCTGCTCGACGAGAGCCAGGCGCTCGTGGCACTGGCCGCCAAAGCTCGTGATCGCGAAGCGGCCGATGTGGCGACTGTTCGCACACATATCGTGACCCAGCAAAAGGCGATGGCCGAGCAGGTCGAACGTCAGCGCCAGAAACTGACCGGGTTGGTTCGACAGGCTCACGCCGGTGGTCGCGGTGAAGGCGTACGCGCAATGTTTGATCGTGAGGGGTCCGACCGCAGCCTGCGCCAACTTGGATATCTCCGGGTTCTGAAGCGCGAGCGCGAACAGCGGATCCGCCGGCTGCTTGCCGATGCGCGACGGCTCGCGCACCTGAACGAGGCCAGCCGTGCCGCCGACAAGGCGCATGCGGTCGCGGCACGTCTGGATGCCCTGCAGTCGGCCGAACTCGAAACCCGTCGCCAGGCTCACGATGTGGCGTTGGCGGCTTTGAAGGAACGCCTGAGTGCCCAACGCGGCGTGCTCGGCGACCTCGCACGTGACGAGCGCGCCTTGATGGAACTGCTCGAAAGACTGACTGATGTCCTGGCGGACGTCCGCTCCGACCTCGCTCGTCAGGAAGCTCCGATCGCAAGTCGGCGCGGGCAGTTACCTTGGCCGGTGCGCGGCGAAGTGGCGCAGAAATTCGGCGTGACCGTGGCGCCCGGACGCATCAGCGATGGCATCCTGATCGCCGCCGAGCCGGGGACACCCGTCCATGCCGTCGCGCATGGCCGCATCGCGTTTGCCGAATGGCTCAAAGGTTATGGACTATTGACCATCATCGATCACGGCGATGGGGTAATGAGCCTGTACGCGCAGAACGAGACGCTGACGCGTGAATTGGGTGATTGGGTCCAGGCCGGTGATGCCATTGCCACCGTCGGCAACAGTGGCGGCAATGATCGTGTCGGCCTGTATTTCGAACTGCGCCGAAACTCCCAGCCGCAAAACCCGCTGTCATGGCTGGTGCGGGAGTGAAGAGCCCGAATCCCGTGACCGGGAACCATTGCACCACCCGAGGGGTCCGAATGGGATTCGCTTCGCTCGCCATTCGGGCTACGCTTCCACCATGATCCTCGATTACTACGGCCTGAAAGAAGCGCCGTTCTCGATCACGCCCGACCCACGCTTCGTGTTCCTGAGCGAACGTCACCGCGATGCGCTGGCGCACTTGCTCTATGGCATCGGCAAAGGCGGCTCGGGCGGATTCGTGCTGCTGACCGGCGAGGTTGGCACTGGCAAGACGACGATCTGCCGGCTGCTGCTCGAGCAATTGCCGGATCACACGCAGGTCGCGATGGTGCTGAACCCGAAAGTATCGGCAGTGGAATTGCTGGAGACCATTGCCGAAGAGCTGAAACTCGACATCGAAGGCGCTCGCGGCTCGACGAAGATGCTGATCGACCGGCTCACTCATTACCTGCTGGACGCCTATGCGCAGGGTCTGCGGGTCGTGCTGATCATCGACGAGGCGCAGAACCTGGCGATCGACGCGCTCGAACAAGTGCGCCTGTTGACCAACCTGGAAACGCCGACGCAAAAGTTGCTGCAGATCCTTCTGCTCGGGCAACCCGAGCTGCGTGTGCTGCTGGCGAAACCGGAACTCCGTCAGCTGACGCAGCGAATCACGGCGCGGTACCACCTGACCCCGCTGTCGGCGCCCGAGAGTGAGGCGTATCTGCGCCATCGACTTGCGGTCGCCGGCTGCAAGAGGTTGCCGTTCTCCTCGGCCGCAGTAAAAGTCTTGCATCGCCGCGCCCAAGGTGTGCCGCGACTGTTGAACGTGATCGGTGATCGAGCCCTGACCGCCGGTTATGCGCGAGAACAGGAACCCATCGGCGCAGCCTTGATCAACGAAGCTGCCGACGAAGTGCTCGGCCAGCACCAGCGCAAACGCCACTGGCTGGCAATGTTCGTGGGTACCGCTGCCATTGCTGCGTTGGTGATGGCGCTGCCCTATTGGTGGCCGACACCAGCGCCGACAGCCCAGGTAGTCGACCGCCCGCCAACACCGAACCTGAAATTGGGCGATGTACTGGTGCAGGAACGGGCGCGGGTGGATGAGTTGCACACCAAACTCGTGCGTCGCTGGCTGAAGGACTGGTCGGGTGATCTCGCGCTGATTCCGCGTGTGCTGGATTGCCCGGAGCGCCTCGACAATCGCCTGCGCTGCTGGCGTGGCAAGAGCACATTGAGCCAACTGGGCCAGATCGGCCGGCCGGTATTCCTCTTGTTGCGTGACGGCGGCGGAAACCGCTGGATCCGCTTGCGTGGCGTCGAGGCGGAACGCGTCGAAATCGATCTCGGCAGCCGGCGTTTGCTGCTCGAACGAAGTGAACTCGAGGAGTTCTGGCACGGCGATTTCATCAGCCTGTTTGCGCCGGCGGTGCCGATCGCCGAACCGTTGGGACTGCAGGCCAGTGGCCCCGGTGTGACCTGGCTGCACCTTCGCCTGCGTGATTTCGACAAAGTGACCTTGCCTCGACAGGCATTGTTCGACGAAACCACGCGCGTGCGCGTGCTGGAACTTCAGCACCGATATGGCCTCGTGGCAGATGGTGTGGTCGGCAACGAAACCCTTTGGCTGCTGGCCAGCCGCGATCCCGGTGGCCCACGGCTCGCCGCGCCGGCACTTACTCCATAATGACGCCATGAGCCTGATTCTCGAAGCCCTGAAGAAATCCGAAGCCGAACGCCGCGCCGGCGAAGTGCCCGCGCTGCTCGGCGAACGAACCTGGACACCGCAACGCCAACGTCCGATCTGGCCGGTGTTTGTCGCATTCGTGATTGCCGTAGGCTTGGCTGCCGTGTTTGCCAACCGCAAGCTGCTTTGGCCGGAACGATTCGGCCCCGAACCCGAACCCGGGATCAGCGCAAGCGAACTGGTCGCAGTGCCCGAGGGCAGTTTGACGATCACGGATGACAGCCAGCCTGCAGCGGCCGCCCACAAGCCCGAATACCTGGCCGAATCTGCGGGCACGGAGCCGGATCCTGCGCTGTTGCCCGAACCTCCGGCG
>JBEIPT010000011.1:0-21909 GCA_040376895.1 Lysobacteraceae bacterium
ATGCCATGGTACGAGATGGAAAAAGATGGGACCCGCACCCCGCTCAAACCACTTGACCTGAGACACAGTTGCTCATCTGCCCTGCGGGCATCTTCTCCCGCAAAGCGGGAGAAGAACATACTGCCTCAAGACAGTTTTCGCCTGGCCTACCTGCCGATCCCGCGATGTAACTCGCGGAGTTCGGCTTTCTCCGCGTCACTCATGCCGGAAAGGCCCACTTCGGACTGCCGTTTCATCAGGTCATTCAGCCGTTGCGTGCGGGTTTGCCGGTCGAGGTTCGACAAGGCGTCGTTGAACTCGGCTTGCCAGTGCTCGGGTGCGGCGGGAAACGCCATCATCGCCAGTTTGTGCAGGGCGTCGGACTCGTCTCGGTCCGACAGCGCTTCGAGCAACAGGGCACTGGTGATCTCGGGGCGTACACGCACGATCCCCAACATTTCGACGAGCAACTGAACGCCGGGTTGGCGCAGTTCGGAAAACAGATACGGCGGATCGATCGCCAGAGCGAGTTGCGGCTTCTGCAACAGCAGCGCGATGGCTGCGCGCACGAGACTGATCTTGGGTGCATTGGCATCTACCCGACGGCGCACCGGCGCCAGAGCCGGCGTGACTGTGCTCTGCCCGCGCAGGGCAGCAACGCGCTCATCAAGCATGGCTTCGGCCTTGTCGCGGACCGAACCCAAAGCCATCGGCAGATTCCAGCGGATGGTGCTTTTTTCGACCAGCATTTCCTGCATCCGATCGCGGAACGCCCCTTCGGGAATACCGGCGATCATACTTTTGCACTTCTCGGCCAGCCGTGCGCGACCGTCGGCGGTACCCAGGTCGGTTTCGATCTCCTGATGCGCGAAGAAAAACTCGGATAGCGGCTGTGCTGCCTTCAAGCGATCTTCAAAACCCTGTGACCCTTCCTGCCGGATCAAGGTATCGGGGTCCTCACCATCCGGCAGGAACAGGAAATGGGCCTGCCGGCCTTCACGCATTCTGGGCAATACATTTTCGACCGCACGCCAGGCGGCACTGCGGCCGGCGCGGTCACCGTCAAAGCAGAAATAGACATCGGCGGCGTTGCGGAACAAGAGTTCGGCGTGGTCCCGGGTCGTGGCCGTGCCCAGGGTCGCAACAGCCTGCGTGATGCCGAACTGGAATAACGCGATCACGTCGACATAACCCTCAACGACAATCAATCTCGTGATCTTGCTGTGTGCCAGGCGAACCTGATTCAGCGCGTACAGTTCACGCCCTTTCTGAAACAGCGGGGTCTCGGGAGAGTTGAGGTATTTCGGTGTCCCTTCCGGATCCAGCACACGTCCCCCGAACGCGATCACCCGATTGCGGCGATCGTGAATCGGAAACATCAGCCGGTCCCGGAACTTGTCGTAGTTCCGTCCCTGATCATTACTCGACGTGAGCCCGGCCTGATCAAGCAACTTGGTGTTCTGCACACGCGATGCCAAAGCCTGCTTCAGTGCGTCCCATGAATCCGGCGCAAACCCCAATCCAAATCGCTCCACCATGGCCGGATCGATGCGCCGTCTCTCCAGGTAAGCACGAGCCTTGTCACTTTTCGGCAACTGCGATTGGAAAAAGCGGTTTGCCGCATCGAGCACTTCGTACAAATCGGCGAAATCGCGTTCACCTTGAGCACGCCCGCCGCGTTGTTCATAAGGCACCTTCAAACCGACTCGACCCGCCAGATCTTCCACGGCGTCGACAAACTCGGTGCGGTCATACTCCATCAAGAATTTGATTGCGGAACCATGCGCGCCACAACCAAAGCAGTGATAGAACTGCTTGGTCGGGCTGACCCAGAATGACGGCGATCGTTCGTCATGGAACGGGCAACGCGCCCGGAACTCGCGTCCGGCCCGCTGCAGCGGCACACGGGATTCGACGACGTCGACGATGTCGGTCCGCGCCAGCAGTTCGTCGATGAAGGTATTCGGGATCATGGGCATGGTGCCAATGATCCCTGATTTCTGCGCGCAATCGCCAAAAACACCGGCAAGTCTTGTGTGACCCGGATTTCCATCTGCCAGATCAACAACTTACGTGGTTACCTTTGGCCGAGCCACTGGGATCGCGTCCAGTCCGGCAGACACCCGGACTGGCTCGGGACGAAGCAAGCGCTTATTCGAAGCCGTTTGCAAACATGCCATCACTCGTGAGATCCGCCGGCAGCGGCCAGGCCCAGGCGCCTCGCGAGCGCGTGAACACAGCCAGCGTGGTGAACCCACGATCGATCGCCATATCCCAGACCATCACGTGCGGCAGGCCTTCGTGGCGCTGCCAGGTGGGCGTTTGCACCGAAATGTCGTCCGTGTAGTAAAGGCCCCAGTCGGTGCCGACGAAGACCTGATTCGGACGCAGCGGATTCGCGACGATGCTGTTTGCCGGAATGTTCGGCAAATTGCCCGACTTGTCGGCCCAGCTGTGGGTCGCACAATTGGCGCTGCAGCTGACCTGATAGACGTGCCCGGGTGTCGACGGCGTGTTTTGATCGAATCCACCGATGGCCGCATAAGCCACCAGGGTGCTCTGCGCATTGAACGCCACGTCCATGATCGGTCGATTCGGCAGCACCGCATTACCCCCGGTCAGATCGACCCAGGAAGCCGTGTTCGCAGTGCCCTGCCCCAGGTTTCTTCCCCACTGGACGTTGCCGTCGTTCGTCCCGACGATCGCGAACGCTGGATCAGTCACGGCATGGGCCAGTTGGTTGATGAAACCGCGTGCACCGAGTGGGCTCGGATTTTTCGTCAAGGTCGGTGAGTTCGCATACCAGGCCGCCGCGCCCACGCCTCCGGTGATGGTTTCCCAGACTCGTGTCGTTCCAGCGATCAGCCGAGTGCAGCCATTCACGGCGGTGCAACCACTGCCCGGTGCGTCGAGCACCCCGTACCGGTAGAGCTCGAACGGCGTCACGAAACTCTTCGTATCGGCCCCCCACGAGGGTGTCGCCGAACTTGAGGTACCGCCTGGTCCATTCACAGCGACACCGAGGGAGCCGTTCTGGCTCGAGTAGTACCAGCGTTGTCCACCGTCGGTGCGAACGATCGGATCAATACGCGTAAAGATGCCGTCGCCGCCGCGGCGCGTCACCCAGGACGTCGGTCCGAGCGGCTGCGACAGAATGGCGGTATTCGAGCCGTTGTCCTGGGCACCGCCGCTGATGCCAGGTGTTGCGGCATTCGCGAAGTTGGCGGTGATGTCGCCCGAGTAGAACTCGATCGTGTTGATCGTGTTGTTCAGTGGAATGAACGATGGACTGGCCGCGGTAGCGTTCGTGGAGTACCAGACACCACCGTCGCTGCCCAGCAGAAGCCGGTTCGAGTCATTCGCCACATAGGCACGCGCGTGATGATCCACGTGTACGTTGCCGCCAACGTAACCGCAGGTCACGTTGTTGAAACTGGCGCCGCCGTTCGTGGACTTGAACGCGTCGACCGCACTGGCGATCACGACGTCGGGATTGTTCGGATCGACCGTCAGGCCGGCGTCGTACCACATCTGGCTGCCTTCGGTGTCGCAACCGCCGAACGCCGTCGAGGTGCCGATCTGTGACCAGGTGGCTGCCCGATCGGTGGACTTCCAGACACCCAGCACACCGTTCGCCAGATTCGTATCGGAAATCATGGCATAGACAATCTGGCTGTTCGTCGGCGCTACCGCCAGTTCGATTCGCCCGACCGCGGTACCCGCCGTCACGCCATTACCCGTACCGGTCGGCCAGTTCTGATTGCGCAAGGACCAGTCGCCGGTGCCCGGACAACCCATTGCCGGCAGCGTGGCCTTGTAGACACCGTTTGCGCCATTCCGGTCGAGATCCGGTTGCACCGGTGTTGGCGACCCGCGGGTACCGATCGCAACGAGCAACTCGGTGGTCGCGCCGTCATCGATCGCCAGCAGGCCGGTGACGTCCTGACGCTGGGTCGCGAACGCGTTCGTGAAGCACGGCCCGACCCAGTTTGCGCCGGTGTCATTCGACACGAACAGACCGGTTTTGGTGCCGACAATCAGGTTCGCACTGTTGTTCGGATCGACGACAACTTTGCCGATCGATTGGTACTGCGGAAAGTTGCCGACCAGCGGCGTGTATGCCGGCCCGAAGACGTCGAGCCCCAGCACCGTCCAGGTTTCACCCTTGTCGGCACTCCGGAGCAGGCCTGCCGATCCAAACGAAAACGAGCCGTATCGCAAATCACCGGTCCCGGCGTAAACCACGTTCGCATTGTTCGGATCAATTTCGAGGTCGCCGATCGCGGTGCTGGCCACTTCCGGGAAATCGGTCTTGACCGACCAGGTGGTGTTCGCCGAACAACAGTTCGTCGTCTTCCAGACACCGCCGCCATCGGAGGCGAAATACGCGATGGTCGGATCGGTCGGATCGACGACGATATCGTTGGTACGACCGGCCGCGGCGCTGTTGCCCGGATTCAGTGGCATCGGACCCAGTGGCGTGAAGGCCGCGGGATTCAGCGCGAGGACACCGTCGGCGGATTTCTCGCGGATCGAAGACGTGCCGGACGGCAATCCAAGCGGCACCCGATGAACCTGACGCGCTGCGTCGGCAAGCCAGGCGGATTCGAAACGCCCGGTCGGATAACTCACCTGCACGGCTCGCAGATCACCCGGCGACGGGCTGGCGCGCAGCCCATCGGGCGTCGCCCACCAAGGGGTCGGGTCGGTCGATTCACTCAGTTTCGGCGTCGTCGCACAAGCGGACAAACCCAGAATCACACTGACGGACAGGACTAAACGACGCATCGACTCTATCTCCCACGGATCAGGACGGGAGTGTAGCAAGGGCGAAGTGTTTGCCTAACCCCTCCCAACCCTCCCCGAACATCGGGGAGGGCTTGCACGGATTGGACAGCGTCGCATTCGCGGCCAAAGCCGCGGCAAACCGTCCGGCAATGCTGCCGGACGGCCCTTGTCCTTCATGCATTGGGCGCCAGAGCGACCGGCCGCATCACCGCTTGTATTCGATGCCAACCCAGAACTTGTCGACATCGGCCAGAGCATCGGCATCACTGAACCGGGCGTATTTCACCAGGGCACTGACCCGCGGCGTGAACGCGTACCCGACACTGGCATTGAACTCGCGCCCCAGGTTCACGGCCAAACGATCCGACTCGTATTCATGCCAGGCCAGCGCGCAGTTCACCTTGCCACATGGCCCGGTCCACGACACGTAACGATCATCGAGGCCATTCACCGGCGTCGTCAGGAATCGATCAGCCCAGCCATTGAACGCGTGCAGAGTCGCGAACGGGGTCTGGAACGCGAAAAGGCCATCACCACCGAGCACTTCCCATCCGGCTTTCACGACGTGCCCTTTCGGACCGGCCAGACCCAATTCAAGCAGCCTGTAATCCTGATCATCCCGGGATACCGCATCCGCCCAGTCGGACTGACGCGCATATTCGATCGTTCCGACCGGCTGCCACGCGGTATCGGTTGGCACTTTGCCGGCGAATCGAACACCCATGGTGCGCGCCGACTGGGCGACCAGGTCTTCGTTCTCGACAAAGTACGCATAGGCACTCAAAGAGCCGTACTTCATCGGTTGCGTGTAATGCAGCAGCGGCGCATTAAGATCCCACTCGCGCAACGCAGGATTGGGATGGGAACGCCCGAAAATGCGATGCACCCCATCCAGCCAGACCACATCCAGCACACCCTTGTTGGGCAGTGTCCAGTTCACGGCCGCCGCATCGAAAGTCTGTTCGTTCTGCCGCCAGCCGACATTGCCGAAGAACCTGTGGTTGTCGAACACCAGTCGCTGCCGCCCCAGTGTTGCCTTGACCCCGGAACCACTGTCCCAGACGAGGTTGAACTGGTTCCATTCAGCGCCTTCCGGATCAGTGATCACCGGCCGGGTATTGCCGGCCGCAGCCGATACCGGATAGTCGTCGATCAACGCGCGGACATCCTCAGCTTCAACATACACGCTGAATCCATGCCACGCCTTGCTGCGAAAACCCAGGCGATTGCGCCAGGTCAACGCCGTCGCGGTGTCGGCAAAACCGGCATCGTCGACACTCTCATACCGCAAACGGGAATCCAGCGAGAACGTGCCGTATTCGAGTGCCCAGGGATTAACCGGGGCAGCGGGCGCAGGCTGAGCCTGCGCCCCGACTCCGGCACTGGCAAGAGCCAGTGCCGTCGCAAAATACATCCTTGTGTGCCTGACCATGGCCGGCTCCTCAATAAACGTCTTCGACCGTGTTGTGCACATTGAACTTGCCGGTTGGCGTGACCATTTCCGGGCCCTTGATCACGGTCTTGAGCTTCAGCGTCTTGTCATCCACCACGACCAGTGCGCTCTCTTCCTTCGAGCCACTCCACACCGAGAACCACACTTCGTCGCCGGCCTTGTTGTACTCCGGCTGCACGACACGTTTCGGACCCGGGCCCAGTTTTGCCCATTCGGCGATCGGCAGCACCTTGAAGCCTTTGGCCAGGTCGGTGGTATCGAACACTGCGACAGTCTGGCTGAACTTCACATCCGGATTGAGCGGTGTGTCGACATACAAGTGCTTGCTCTTCGGGTGCGTCTTGACGAACAAGGAACCGCCGCCCTGACCCATGAGTGTTTCAACCACTTTCCAGGCGTGCTCAGGGTGATTCACCGGATCAGTACCGATCAGTGTGACCTTCTCGTTGCCGAGCGCACTCGTGACCCAGACCGGACCATATTTCGGATGAACGAAGTTGGCGCCACGACCGGGATGCGGGATCTTGTCGGCATCCACGAGGCTCACCATCTTGCGTTCCTTCGAATCCACCACGGCGATCTTGTTCGACTGATTCGCTGCGGTCATGAAGTAACGATGCGTGGAGTCCCAGCCACCGTCATGCAGGAACCGTGCGGCATCAAGCGTGGTGATCTGCAGGTTCTCGATGTCGGCATAGTTGACCAGCAGGATGCGGCCGGTTTCCTTGACGTTGACGATGAACTCCGGATGTTCATGGCTGGCGACAATTGCGGCCACACGGGGTTCCGGGTGGTATTCCTGCGTATCAACGGTCATGCCACGCGTGGACACGATCTTCTTCGGCTCCAGCGTCGGGCCGTCCATGATCACGAACTGCGGTGGCCAATAGCTGCCGGCGATCGCGTACTTGTCTTCGTACCCCTTGTACTTGCTGGTTTCGACCGAGCGCGCTTCCAGACCCACCTTGATTTCGGCAACGATCTGCGGCGGATTCATCCACATGTCGATCAGGTCGATCTTGGCGTCGCGACCGATGGTGTAGATGTATCGACCGGAATCCGACATGCGCGAGATGTGTACTGCGTAACCCGTGGGCAGAATCGCCACGATGTCCTTCTTGTCGCCGTCGATGATCGCCATCTTGCCGGCATCACGCAGCGTGACCGCAAAGAAGTTCGAGATGTTGCGGTCGTGCATCGGCTTCGTCGGCCGCTGGTCAACCGGGATCAGGACTTTCCAGGTGTCCTTCATTTCCTTCATGCCGAATTCCGGCGGACTGGGCGGATCATGCTGCAGGAAGCGGGCCATGATGTTGACCTCGTCTTTCGTCAGTTCACCCGATGTTCCCCAGTTCGGCATGCCGGCTGGTGATCCGTAGTTGATCAGCGCTTCCAGATACTGGGTGCCCTTCGCACGCGTGATATCCGGTGTCAGTGGTTTGCCGGTGGCGCCCTTGCGAAGCACACCATGGCAACCGGCGCAGCGTTCAAAGAAGATCTGCGTGGCACGACTGAATTCCGTCTTGCTGAGAGACGGCGCATCCGGGCTCGTCACCATTTCGACCTGCTCGGACGTCACCGTCGAAGCACCTGCCTGATACTTCATCTCGGCTTCCTTGGTGCCGGGGTGACGTGAGCCTTGCGCCGGATCCGTCGAGACCGCCAGCGACTTGCGGGCCGCTGCAACTTCCTTCGTGCTGACCGAACCACCGGAGTTGCCCCAGGCCTGATAGACATAGGTGACGATGTTGGCGACATCGGCATCGGACAAATGACTCATCGCCGGCATGACGTTGTTGTACTTCACGCCATTGACGGTCAACTCACCCTGAATGCCCTGCAGCACCGATGAGATGACTTTGCTCTTGTCGTTCTTGGTCAGAAAGTCCGAGCCGGCCAGCGGCGGGAACGCGCCAGCAAGACCGGTCCCTGCCGGCTGGTGGCAAGCTGCACAGTTCGCCAGATAGGCCGCTTCGCCGGCCTGATTCCCCTGCTTGGGCAAACGTTCGTTGACCAGATCATCGGCCAGCGTGAATGGACTCAACAGCAACGCCGCCAGCCCGGAAAAAACTCGTGTGTACTGCATACCGTCCTCCTGTTCCATCGAATCGGGAATGTTCGGTGGTGAGTCTCCGCGCATCGATTCGCGCTGAAACTGACGTGGATCAAGCGCGAGCCCTTTGGTTCGGGCGACGGTGACACCGGCGATCTTCGGTTGACCTTGGTCAAGGCACGCGTGCTCTGGTTGCCGAACCATGTCGGCAACGGATCGAGGAACCGCGACCATGAACCACAAGAACCTGCTGATGATGGCCATCCTGGCTGGATTGCCGATGGCGCCCAACGCTGCCGAAGCGCCACCGGGCAGCCCCGCTGCCGAAGCCACCGAACAGGACGGCGACGATGAAATCACACGTCTCGAAACCGTGGTGAGCGTTGGCAATCATCGCGACCAGTTGCTCGGACAGATCGCGGGCACGGCCAGTGTCATCGAGAGTGACCAGACCCAGCGCCATCTCGCCAACGGGCTCGCCGACATCGTTCGGTACGAACCCGGTGTGAGCGTGATCGAGGATGCTGGCCGTTTTGGCGTCAGCGGCTTCTCCATTCGCGGCCTGGACGGCAATCGTGTCGGCATGAGTGTCGACGGCGTCCCCGTGCGCGACGCGTTTGCCGTTGGCAGTTTCTCCCGGGGCACACGCAACGCCGTCGAACCGGCCCTGCTGGCGCGAACGGAAATGTTGCGCGGACCGGCATCGACCCTTCATGGCAGCGAAGCACTCGCCGGGGTGGTCAATTTTCAAACCCTCTCGCCTGAAGACCTGCTGCAAGACGTGGCTGGCGATTTTGCTGTTCGTGCACGTGTCGGAGCCCATGGACGGGACGACGCCGTCACCAGCTCAGCCAGCGCCGCGCAGCATTTGGGCCAGATCGACTGGTTGCTCGCGCTCGTCGACCGCCAGGGTCACGAGCGAACCAATCAACCGCGTCCGGGCGGGCTTCTGGCGAATCCGCAGAATCGCCATGAGCGCACCGGCCTTCTGAAGCTGCAGAGCGAGTCGATCCTGCCGGGGGTGCTGTCACTGACCCTGGAACAACGCGAAGCCGACATCGACACCGACCTGCGATCGTTCGTGCGCGGTCCCGCCCAATACGCCAGCACCAACGCCATGTCTGCCACGGATGCCGAACGCGACCAACGTTCGAGCCTGAATTTTGAATGGCCCGCCGGCATCATGGGTCTTGATGCCCTGAACACGTCCCTCTCCTTGTCGCGTTCGCGCATCGACCAGAACACACAACAATGGCGCGATGCCGAGCCCCCTCGGACACCTGTGAACCGGCGCGACCGGCGATTCCTGTTCGAGCAGGACAGCATCTCTGCCGACGTACTCGGCGAACGTCGGACAACGTGGCTGGGTGCCGAGCACTGGTTCGTGTTTGGCCTCTCGATGAATCGGCAGTCCGCCGAAGAACTCAGGGATGGCCGCGAAACCAACCTGGTGACCGGCGCGGTCACACCAGTGATTCTGGGCGAACGTTTTCCCGTGCGGGATTTCCCGGACACCGTATCGACGGAACTGGGATTGTTCTGGCAGGACGAAATCCAGATTGGCGAAAGATGGGCCTTGATCCCTGGCGTGCGTTGGGAGCATTTCCGCGTTGATGCCCGGCCCGATGCCCTGTACATCGAGGACAACCCGAATCAGCGTCCGGTTGATCTGGATGACGTTGCAGTCACGCCAAAACTCGGTGCACGCTGGCAATGGTCCGAGTCACTTCAGGTATTCGGACAGTACGCCGAGGGGTTCCGGTTGCCGCCTGCTGGCGACCTCAATATCGGCTTCAACATCCCGGCGTTCAACTATGTGGCTCTGCCCAATCCGGACCTTCAACCGGAACACAGTCGTGGCCTTGAGTTGGGGATGCGCTGGTCCGGCACGCTGGGCGATCTGGAGTTCGTGGCGTTCGAGAACAGGTACCGAAATCTCATCGAGAGCCGCGTCAACCTGGGCCGCAATAGCCAAGGCCAACTCGTCTTCCAGTCGCAGAACCGTGCGCGCGCCAGTATCCGCGGGTTCGAACTTCGGGGTGAGTCGGCGCTGCCCTGGGCCGGCTTCTCACTGCAGGGAGGCCTTGCCTATACGGAAGGTTCCGATGTGGTGCGCGATGTCCCGCTCAACAGCATCGACCCGGCGAAGGCCACCCTGGGCGTGGTCTTCGAGAGCGCGAATGCACGACACCGGATCGAACTGGTGGGCACGGCCATCGCAAGACAGGACAAAGTTGCACCCAGTTCGCCGGCCGCATTCGAAACGCCGGGTGTTGGCCTCGTTGACCTCTACTGGAACTGGCAGCCTGGTGATCACCTGAGTCTTGATGTCGGAGCGTTCAACCTCACCGATCGTCGCTGGTGGGCATGGGGCTCGGTGCGCGGCATCGCCGCCGATGCCCGCGAGATTGACCTCGCTACCCAGCCAGGGCGACACGTGGCGATGAATCTTGAGTGGCGCTGGTGAAAACCTTCGAGAAGACGATCAAACCCACCAGCGCACCCACCCCAAGGGGTGGTGTGCCTTGGCAACGCCATACATCCAGAACACCGTGGCCAGTGCCGCGAGATAACAAACCAGCTTGCCCCGCCAGCTTCGGGCGCGTTTGAGCGCAAAGGTGCCGAGCACGATGTAGACGACCAGCAGGATCAGCTTGAGCCCGAGCCAGGGCACGACCAATGGGTTCAACTGAAGCAACACCGTGAGCCAGATCGCGAACACGAGCAGACAGGTATCGAGCCCCATCGACAAGCGCCGGATGAACGCATGATTGGCGATGCCGACCCCGGCCAGCACGCCGGCGCCACGCAGCGCAAACAAGCCGATGCTGAGCACGACACAAGCCACATGCAGGTGTTTGACCGTCAGATATCCGAACATCGGTTCAATCGAGGCCCAGGTTCGGAATCGCGCTGGCGAGTTTGCGCAGCGTCTCCGGTTTCAGGAGCTCGACCTCACGCCGATCGAATCGGGCCACACCTTCGTCGCTGAGTTTGCGGATCACGCGGCTCACGGTCTCGGGGGCGAGTGACAGAAAACTGGCAATGTCGGTTCGCGCCATCGGCAGATTGAAGGTTCGCGCCGAAAAACCGCGGCGAGCCAGTCGCCGGCCCCAATCCAGCAGGAATCCAGCGAATTTTTCCTCGGCCGAATAATCACCTTTGCCCCACAGTGCGGCGCTGATGTCCTTGCTCATCAACAGGAACAAGGTCTGCTGCAGCCCGGGCAACTCCTGCGCGAGATTGGCCATCGCACCAAACGAGAATCGGCACAGCAGCGTGGTGTCGAGTGCCACGGCATTACAGGGATATCGCGAGGGATACACGGCATCGAGGCCGATGAGTTCACCCGGCGTGTAGAACCCGAGAACCTGTTCTCGCCCCTTGTCATCGATCACGAAGGTCTTGACCAGACCAGCACGAACCGAGAACACGGCGGAAAACGGGTCGTTGATCCGAAAGATCGTCTGCCCCGGTTGAAACGGCCCGACATGTTCGATCAGGCAATGCAACCGGTTCAGTGCGTCCTTGCTGAACCCCTGCGGCATGCAGACACGGCCGAACACGCATGTGGAGCAGAACCGCTCGGCATCCCCGTCATCGACGGGCGGCGCTTGCCAAGGGTCTCGGCTATCGGAGGCGTGCAGTTGGCTCATGTCGGCGAGATCGTGCGAAAGCCGGAATGTACCGGATGCCGGCCGGCGCAGTCAGGCAAAGTGTCGGGGCGGCAGACATGGGCCGTTGCCAGCCCGGCGGCCCCGGCTGCGTCCAACTCCGCTTCGATGTCGGACAGGAACAGTATTTCGGCGGGCGCCGCGCCGATGGCTGCCGCAATCCGCCCATAGGATGCCGCCTCGCGCTTGCCGCCACTGGTGGTGTCGAAATGACCGCGGAACCAGGATGACAAGTCACCGAACACGCTGTGGCGGAAAAACAGCCGCTGGGCCTCGATCGAGCCGGAACTGTAGACATAAAGCGGCACGCCGGCAGCATGCCAGGCGCGCAGTTGGTCATAGGCATCGATGTAGAGATGCGCCGTGAAGGCACCCCGGCCATATCCCTCTGCCCAGATCTTGCCCTGCAGGGCTTTCAGTGGGGTTGCCTTGCGGTCTTCGTCGATCCAGCCGATCAAGGTCCTGATGACATCTTCGAGCGACGCGTCGGCAGAAGTTTCGGCACGCACGGCAGCCACTTCGGCGGCCACATCCGGCTGTTCGGCATGAGACCGGACAAACTCCGGCAAGGCTGCACGCGCATAGGGAAACAGCACCCGGTGCACGAAATCAATCGCGCTCGTCGTGCCCTCGATGTCAGTCAGGATGATCCGGCTCACGGTGATCGCGTCCTTACGCAGACTGAAAACGCGGGAACCGCGCGGCAATTTCGTCGCCGGTGAACTGCGCCACCCAACCTGCGGCATTCGTGAACAGACGGATCGCGATGAAATACGGATCCGGCCCCATGTCGAACCAGTGCCGGGTACCGTCGGGAACGCCGATCAAGTCACCCTGTTCGCACAGCACCTCGAACACTCGCTCACCCAGATGCAGCGTGAACAGACCGCTGCCGCCGACGAAGAAGCGGACTTCGTCTTCGGCATGGGTGTGCTCGTTCAGGAATTTCTGCCGGAATTCGGCTTTCTGAGGATGATCGGGGTTCAAGCTGACGACATCGACAGCCTGATACCCCTCTTCGGCCATCAGACGATCAATGTCGCTGCGGTACGCGGCAATCACTTCATCCTGGCTGGCGCCAGGCGCCACCGGAGCGGCTGCCTGCCACTGCTCGAACCGGATCCCGGATTCGTTCAACAGGTGCGTGATCAACGCGGGTTCGACGGTCTCGGTCAGGACACGTCCCGGTTCGTTTTCGGCAAAAATTCGCAAACGGCTCATGGTGTCAGGGTCCTCATGGTCAATTCACAATCGAGCAGGAATTCGAAGGCATCCAGATGGCGGCGCGCTTCGAAAACCGTTTGGCCCCAGGCGTACAGCCCGTGGCCGTTGATCAGGTATCCGGCGAGCTGCGGCGTTTGCTGCAGATGTGTCTCGACCTGCGCTGCCAGATCGGGCATGTGCTGGCTGTTGGGGAAGATTGGCAGGTCCAGGTGTGTGTCGTGGGTGGTTTGGCCGGGAAATGCCTTCAGCAATTCGTAGCCTTCGAACCGGACGTGGCCCTGCGCGGCGAACAGACGTGATGCCAGGGTCTGGTTGCGGGAATGGGTATGCAGCACGCAGCCGGTGGCCGCGTCTCGCGCATACAACTGCGTGTGCAAAAGGGTTTCCGCCGACGGCCGGTGGTTTGACCCCACGGCTTTGCCGTCCAGGTCGACCACCATGATGTCGTCGACGCCGAGGCGCCCCTTGTCGCGGCCGGAAATCGTGATGGCGGCAAATCCCGGATCCAGACGGATCGAGAAATTGCTGCTGGTGGCAGGGGTCAGGCCGCGCGCAGACAACTCGCGGGTCAGGGCACAGATTTCCTCTGCCGCAGCTAGGAACGACTCGTGTGTGAAACTCATCTTGGCGTCAACTTGACTTCAATCAATCCGGAACGCGTCAATATAGCGCACCATCCGTATCGAACCCGCCTAGGAGCACTCCATGAGCAATGCCGATCTCACCCGCCGTGAATTCCTGACTGTCCTCGCCGTTGCCGGCGGTGGGCTCGCTTTGGCCGGTACCGCCCGCGCCCAGGCAGCACCGCTGGCCGAAACCGACCCGACCGCCGCCGCCTTGGGCTACAAAGCCGATGCCACCAAGGTCGACGCCAAGAAATTTCCCAGTTTCAAGGCCGGTCAGAACTGCGCTTCGTGCAAGTTGATTCAGGGAGCCGATGGCGAAGCCCAACGCCCCTGCTCGATTTTCCCGGGCAAAACGGTCGCAGCGACCGGCTGGTGTGCCGCCTTCGCCCCGAAATAACCCGCCGGTTGCAACGACGAATCAATCACTTGCGCAATCAAGCGAATCGGGCCAACGCTCCGGCGTCTGGCCCGCCACTCGTTGCCTGCCGGAATCGAACGATTGTTCGGTTGCGGCAAAACCCTGACCTCTGCGCTATAAAACCCTCGTAAACCTCGGGATTTGCGAGGGTTTCCTGTTATGCTCCGCACGATTTTTTACCCTTACGGAGCAAAACCATGGCGCTGGAGCGCACCATTTCCATCATCAAGCCCGATGCTGTCGCCAAGAACGTCATCGGCAAAATCTACGACCGTTTCGAATCCGCCGGCCTGAAAGTGGTTGCCGCGAAGATGAAGCACCTGTCGCGCAAGGAAGCCGAAGGCTTCTACGCCGTGCACAGCGAGCGCCCCTTCTTCAACGCGCTGGTCGAGTTCATGATCTCCGGCCCGGTGATGATCCAGGTCCTGGAAGGCGAAAACGCGATCGCGAAAAACCGCGACCTGATGGGTGCTACCGATCCGAAGAAGGCTGATGCCGGCACGATTCGTGCTGACTTCGCGAGCAGCATCGACGCCAATGCCGTACATGGCTCTGACAGCGCCGAAAACGCCGCCATCGAAACCGCCTATTTCTTCGCCAGCACGGAACTGTGCCCGCGTTGATTGAATGACATGACAGAAGCCACGCGCCAACCCAAGGTCAACCTGCTCGATCTGAGCCGTCGCGATATGGAAGCTTTTTTCCTGTCGATCGGCGAGAAGCGCTTCCGCGCCGAACAGATCATGAAATGGCTTTACCACCGGCAGGTCGCGGACTTCAGCGGCATGACGGATCTCGGCAAGAATCTTCGGGCTCTGCTCGACGAGAAATGCGAGATCCGCGTGCCGACGATCATGCATGAGCAACAAAGCGCCGACGGCACCTGCAAGTGGGTGCTCGGCCTGTCCGGCGGCAATGCCGTGGAAACCGTCTATATCCCGGAACCCAATCGCGGCACGTTGTGCGTGTCATCGCAGGTGGGTTGCGGGCTGAACTGCCGGTTCTGCTCCACCGCCACACAGGGCTTCAGCCGCAATCTCAGCACCTGGGAAATCATCGGCCAGGTTTGGGTTGCGGCGAAGCAGCTGAACCACCAGCAGAACGGCATGCGCCGCATCACGAACGTGGTGATGATGGGCATGGGCGAACCGCTGCTCAATTTCGACAATGTCTGCAATGCGATGGACTTGATGCGCGACGATCTGGGCTTTGGCCTGGCGAACAAGCGCGTCACCTTGTCCACGGCAGGTCTGGTACCGATGATCGATGCGCTCTCGCAGCGCTGCGACGTGAGCCTTGCGGTCTCGCTGCATGCGCCGAATGACGAGCTGCGCGACCATCTGGTTCCGCTCAACAAGAAGTACCCGATCGAAGAGTTGATCGCCGCGTGCCAGCGTTATCAGGCAAAGCGACCTCGATCGACGATCACCTTTGAATACACCATGATGAAGGGCGTCAACGACACACCGGAATTGGCGCGCAAGCTCGTCAAGGTCCTGCGCAGAGTGCCGTCGAAGCTCAACCTGATTCCATTCAATCCGTTCCCGGGCACAGAATTCGAACGCTCGGACGCCAATACCATCGCGCAGTTCCAGAAAATCGTCTACGACGGCGGCATCATGACCACGGTTCGCCGCACGCGTGGTGATGACATCGACGCAGCCTGCGGGCAACTCGTCGGCAAAGTTGTCGACCGCACTCGCCGACAACGCGATCATCAGGCAAAACTGAAGGAGCAGGCAGATGCTGCGTAGTCGACGCGCGCTGCAGGCGCTGATGGTGGTGCTGGCGCTGACATTGCTCGCGGGCTGCTCCGGCAAGCAGGACTTTTCGCGCAAGGAAACGCGCCAGACACCCAAGGCGGAAGTGCGGACCGATCCGAAACAGGCCGCCAAGACGAACACATCGCTCGGCCAGGCTTACCTGTCCAAGGGTCAGCTCGACCTGGCGATGGACAAATTGCTGAAAGCGCTTGAGCTCGACCCCAAAAATGCGGACACGCACACAGTCATTGCCGTGGCATACGAGCAGATTGGCAAGATGAGCGAAGCCGAAAAGCACTACCGTCAAGCGCAGAAGCTGAGCCCCGAGGCAGGCCTCACGGCAAACAACCTCGGCCGCTTCCTCTGTGCTCAGGGCCATCATGGGGATGCCGAGAAAATGTTCGCGCTGGCGCTTCAGGATCCGTTCTACAAAACGCCAGAGACGGCCATGTTGAACCGCGCAGTCTGCGCGCGCAAGGATGGTCACATCGAACTTGCCACGTCGCAGTTCCGTGAGGTTCTGGCAAGACGGCCGCAGGATCCGGTAGCGCTCTGGTCGCTGGCCGAGCTTGCTTTCGACCAGAAGGACTACATGCGGGCCCGGGCCTTTTATGAGCGCTGGCAGCCCAGCGGCCAGGAAACGGCACAGTCTCTCGAATTCGGCCTGTCCATCGAAGAAAAGCTGGGCAATGCCTCGCAAGCCGCCACCTATCGCAAGCAGTTGATCGAGCGCTTTCCGGAATCGGATGAAGCGGCCCGGCACAGCAAGGAGAACACGCCATGAGTCGCCGCAAATCCCGACGCCCGGGTAAACCGACTGATTCGACCCAAAGCCTGCAGGTACAGGGCGTGCTGCCGGTGTCCCCGGTGCCGAAGGGCGACCAGCCCGAGGCCGACCTTGCTGACACCCTTGCCGAGGCACGTTTGGTAGCCCTGCCTGAACCGACGGAAGAACCGGTCAAGCTGGTTTTTCCGACACCGCCGTCGACGATGGTGGTGGCAGTCAAGGACGAAGACACCACACTCGGCCAGCGACTTCGGCGTGCGCGCCAGAACCTGGAATGGTCGCGCGAAGACATGGCGCAGAAGTTGCGCTTGCCGGTTGCGCGTATTCATGACATCGAGAATGACCGCTTCGACACGCTCGGCGCGACCGTCTATGCCCGCAGTTATTTGTTGCGATTTGCCAAGCTCGTCGATGTCCCGGAAC
The DNA here is from genome assembly GCA_040376895.1 of Lysobacteraceae bacterium. Lineage (GTDB taxonomy): Bacteria > Pseudomonadota > Gammaproteobacteria > Xanthomonadales > Ahniellaceae > Ahniella. The sequence continues at coordinate 17,189 of JBEIPT010000011.1, forward strand.
TGGTGGTTCGCCGGCAGTTCGCCGACAACGAAGAACCGACTGCGGTCTCCCGCGGCTCGCTCGACATCCCGCCGTCCCGACGCGTGCAGCGCGTCAGCCACCTGGCCAAGTACGCGGTTCTCACTGCGGTCATCATGGTCCCGGCATTGATGAGCGTGTTCAATCGATCGACCCCAGTTCCAGTGCAGGTCCGCAGTCTCGAAACCTCGGAATTGTCGCCGAGTCAGGCATTGCCGGCTCCGTCGACCACCACGCAGAACGACGCGTTTGCGGCATCGTTCGAACCGGAAACGACAACACCCGCGACAAGCGATGTGACGCCTGCTGCAGCACCGAAGCCTGCCGCCGGAGGCGCCGAAACATTCCGGGTACCGGCCGCGCCGCCTGCCTCCACATTGGCGGCTTCGATGGCGCCGATGATGCAGAGCCGTCCGGGCCTCGCCGCTGGCGAGCACGAGGTGGTTTTGAGCGCCCGTGAAGATTCATGGATGGAATTGATCGAAGTGGGTGGACGCCGAATTGACCAGGGCCTGCTTCGCGCTGGCGAAAGCCGTCGATACGTCACCCGTGTACCGATCCGGGTTCGTATCGGCAATTCTGGCGGCGTCGAACTGCAGGCGGACGGCAGCCCAGTCGCCTTGACCGATCTGGCGCGCAAGAACGTTGCCAACCTGGAGCTTTTCGGTAGCAGCGAAACGCCGGCAACCCGGCTAGAATCGGCGTCTCCGGTCGAAACACCCTGAACACTGGGCCGGCGTTTGACCGGCAACAAGCACTTTCTTAACGCGGTTGCGTCTGCAATCGCCTTCCGGACAGTCGGAATCCTTCCTGCTGTCCTTGGTTGCCGCCTACAGGCGGCGTAGATCAATCTGGTTGGAAAAGAGTCATGTCAGACGGAATGGACGAACACGAGCAAGGCGAGAAGGTCCGCAATTGGCTGCAACAGAACGGTACGTCGATCCTTTTCGGATTGGCACTCGGTCTCGGCGGCATCTGGGGCGTAGGCAAGTTCCAGGAAGTTCGCGGTGCGCGGTTCGCCGAAGCCGGTGACCAGTACAACAAGCTCGCCGAAGCGGTAGAGAAGAAAGACGATGCGGCCATCAAGGCGCTCACCGAGGCAATGCGCAAGAACTACGCGAAGTCGCCGTATGCTGCGCTGGCTGCTCTCGATGAAGCATCGCGACTGATCGGCGAAGGCAAGTTGGAAGATGCCGCAAAATCCCTTCAGTGGGCGCGCGACAGCAAAGCCATGCCGGAACTCGCCGATCTGGCCGCCATTCGTCTGGCCCGTCTGCAATTGGCAATCGACAAGCCTGAAGACGCACTGAAATCGATTGAATCGGTGACCGGTACGGGCTTCCAGGCCAGCGCCGCGGAAGTCCGCGGTGACGCACTGTTTGCGCAGAAAAAATTCAAGGACGCTCTGGCGGCCTACGAAACCAGTCTGACCCATTACGATGCCACCTCGCCGCGCCGCAGCATTGTTGAAATGAAGCGCGACGACCTCGCCACCGTCGAAGGAACCTGATCGCATGCGCAAGCTGCTGCTGCTCTCCATGGCCGTCCTCACGGTCAGTGCCTGTTCGAGTTGGAAGAAAAAAGAAAACATCGAGCCGCCGAACGAACTGGTCGAGTTTTCCGACGCCGAACTGTTGCGCAAGCTGTGGTCGACCGACCTGGGCGAAGGGAGCGGCAAGTCCGGTGCAGCGGCTCGTCCGTTCGTATTCGGCACGCGTGTCTACGCCACCGATGTCGAAGACGGGCTGTACGCGATCGACGCCGACAGCGGCAAGACCCTGTTCCAGCGCAAAATCGAGAACGACGGCTTTGCTGCTGGCGCCGCCGCGAATGAACAGGTCGTGGTCGCCGGCACGCTGAATGGACGTGTGTTCGCCTTTGATGCCGGCACCGGCGCCGATCTGTGGGAAGCCCGCGTGTCGTCCGAAGTGTTGGCCGCCCCGGTAATCGCCGACGGCCTGGTCATTGTCCGCTGCAACGATGGCCGCATGTTCGGCCTCGACCAGAATGACGGCTCGCGCAAGTGGGTATTCGACCGCGGCCTGCCGCTGCTGAGCGTGCGCGGTTACGTCCAACCCATGTACCGCGACGGCGTGGTCTTCATCGGCTATGAAACCGGCAAGATTGTCGCCCTGCGCGCCAACGATGGCAGCATGCTCTGGGAACAGGCTGTAGGCGTCGCCGAAGGCCGCACCGAATTGCAGCGCATGACGGACGTCGATGGCGAACTGGTGCTCGATGGCGATCGCCTGTACGCAGTGAACTATCGTGGCCAGGTCGTTGCGATGACACCGGACAGCGGCCGGCCAATCTGGAACCGCGATCTGTCGTCCTACACCGGCTTGAGCATGAGCGGAGGCCAGTTGTACGTGGCCGACGACAACGCCACGCTTTGGGCACTCGACGCCGGCAACGGCAGTTCGCAGTGGTCGGAAGACGCCTACGAAAACCGTTGGCTGACGACACCGGTGGTTGCCGGTGACTTTCTGGTCAGCGGCGACGTCGAAGGTTACCTGCACCTGTTCTCCCGTACCGACGGCAGCACCAAAGGCCGTGTCCAGGTCGGTGACGAAGCCATCCGCGCCGCACCGGTGCTCGATGGCAACCGCATTTTTGTCCAAAACTCCGACGGCACCCTGGGCGCCTACGAGTTGATCAGCCAGTAAGGCAGAGGAACCGGGCCATGCTGCCTGTTGTGGCCCTGGTCGGCCGCCCCAACGTGGGCAAATCGACCCTGTTCAACGTCCTGACATTGAGTCGAGATGCGCTTGTTCACGATCGCCCGGGCGTGACCCGCGATCGTCAATATGGCGTTTGTCGGCACAGTGAACAGCCCTACGTGGTCGTCGATACCGGCGGCCTCACCGACAGCAAGGATCTGCTTGCCCGCGCCACCGTCAAGCAGGCTCATTCGGCAATCGACGAAGCCGATCTGATCCTGTTTATCGTGGACGCAAAAGACGGTCTGCTTGTCGACGACCACGAAGTCGTCCAGTTCATTCGCCGCTCGGGCAAACCCTGCATGCTGGTGTTGAACAAAATGGACGCCGCCGGCGAAACCCAGGCACGAACGGACTTTGCGCCGCTGGGCATGGAACCGATGGTGGCGATCTCGGCCGCGCACCGTCGCGGTATCGACGTCCTCCAGCACGAAATCCGCAGCCGATTGCCGAAATCCGACCCCGAACAGACTGCAGCAGATGCCGGCCTCGATTTGAGCCGCATGAAAGGCATTCGTCTGGCCATCATCGGCCGTCCGAATGTCGGAAAAAGCACCTTGGTCAACCGACTGCTCGGCGAAGACCGGGTCATCGCCTCGGAAGTCCCCGGCACCACGCGCGATGCCATTGCCATTCCGGTCAACCGTGATGGCCAGGACTGGGTCCTGATCGATACCGCGGGCGTCCGCCGCAAGTCCAAGGTCGAAGATGTCGTCGAAAAATTCAGCGTGATCAAGACGCTGCAGACCCTCGACCAGTGTGATGTGGCCATCCTGATGCTCGATGCCCAGGAAGGTGTGACCGACCAGGATGCCTCCGTGCTCGGTTATGCACTGGATGCAGGTCGGGCGCTGGTCATTGCGCTGAACAAGTGGGATGACCTCAGCACGTATCAACGCGAACGGTCGAAGAGCGAGATGTTGCGGCGCCTGGATTTCGTGCCCTGGGCCGAGCGCATCACGATCTCGGCCAAACACGGCTCGGGACTTGGCGAGTTGATGGATGCAGCGATGGCTGCGTACCAGTCTGCGAATGCAGACATCGCTTCGAGTGAAATGACGCGTGCGCTGGAAGCGGCCATTGCGGCCTATCAACCGCCGCTCGTCGGCGGCAAGGCACCAAAGATGCGTTACGCCCATCTCGGCGGCAACAAGCCACCGCGCATCGTCATCCACGGATCGCGCCTCGAACATGTAGCCGCGTCGTATGTGCGTTACCTCGAAAACTTCTTCCGCAAGCGCTACAAGCTGGTCGGTACACCGGTCGCCATCCAGATGCGTTCGGGCGACAATCCGTTCGCCGGCAGGAAAAACGAACTCACCGACACGCAGGCAAAGAAGCGCAAGCGGATGATCCAGCACCACAAACGCGGCAAGTAATCGGATGTGAGGTGGCGGGCGACTTGTCTGCCGGCCCCCGCTCCGCTAAAGTGCGCGGCCCCTCCGACAGCGGACCGCCTTGTGCGCCGATGATCCGGAAGGATCCGGAGAGATGTCCGAGTGGTTTAAGGAGCACGCCTGGAAAGTGTGTGTACGGCTAACACCGTACCGAGGGTTCGAATCCCTCTCTCTCCGCCATCAATTATGGTGGCCTCCGTTGGTTCCTCACGACGATAGGTGGCAAATCCCGCCAGGCCCGGAAGGGAGCAACGGTAGTCACTGATGCGGGTGCTGAGGGTCGGCTGGCGGAGGCTGCCACCCCCTTGTTCGATGACGTCGGAATCGCAAGGCGATTCTGCTGCGGGCGCGCCCTGCGCTTGGTATTGCGAAGCACAAGGTCGAAGTGTTTGCGTGAACCCCTCCTTGACGCTTCGGTGTCGCAAAGCACCAAGGACAATGCTTGCCTAAACGACTCCTTGCGTTTCGCTTTGCGAAGCGCAAGGCCGAAGTGCTTGCCTAAACCCTCCCCACCCTCCCCGAACATCGGGGAGGGCTATGGCCAGTCCGAAGCTTCGTCGCAGCTCCCACAGGTTGATGGCCTTAG
>JBEIPT010000603.1:0-1739 GCA_040376895.1 Lysobacteraceae bacterium
CGTGCACATGATTTCGTCGCCGATGGTCTTGATGACCTTGCCGCCGTGCCGGCCGGCAATGCCGCTCAAAGCCTCCAGCACCGCCGAAATGAGGCGGCGGGCTTCGACATCGCCGCGCAGTTCGAACAGCTTGGTGCTGCCACTGACGTCAGCAAACAGAATGGTGAGCGATTGAGTCTGGGACATGGCCGGATCATAGGCGAAACTTTCGGCAAGCTCCACCGGCAAATCGAGAAAATCCTGTGACACTCGTTTTCGTGGCCCCGACTGCGGGTCGACAACAATTGGGGCGTGAGTTTCCGGGGGCTTTGGGCGATAATGGGCGGATGCAAAAACTTGTTCCCGGTCAACGATATCTGTCCAATGCCGAACCGGAATTGGGGTTGGGCACGATTCTCCGTCTCGAGGGTCGAATGTTGCAGGTGCTGTTTGCCCGCAGCGGTACCCTTCGCCAATATGCCGCCCACTCGGCTCCCCTGACCCGTGTGTCGTTTCGGGCGGGTGACCGCATCAACGCGCACGGCCGCAGCCTGCAGGTCGAGGCGATCGAGGATCGCGACGGCATATTTCACTATCGCTGCGGTCTGGTGACATGGTCTGAATCCGAACTCGACGACCTTCAGAATGTGTCGAAGGCTGAAGATCGACTGATTCAAGGCCGAGTGGATCGTAATGACCAATTCGAATTCCGCGTCGAAGCATTGAGGCGTCGCGCCGATTCGCGGCGCAGTCGCGCCTTCGGCATCGAGTCGGCGCGTGTCGACCTGATCCCGCACCAGTTGCGGGTCGCCGAGATCGTGGCCGACCGTCGACCGCCGCGGGTCCTGCTGGCCGACGAAGTCGGTCTCGGCAAGACCATCGAAGCCGGTCTGGTGATCGCGAAGCAGATCGCTGCCGGCCGCGCCACTCGCGTGCTGGTGCTGGTGCCGGAACCGCTGGTTTACCAATGGTTCGTGGAAATGCTGCGGCGCTTCAACCTGTCCTTCTCGATCTTCGACGAAGAGCGTGTCGAGGCGATCGAAGCATCGGGAGACGGTCGCAATCCGTTCAAGGACGAGCAACTGGTCATCACCGACACCGATTTTCTGGTCAGTTCGCCGGAGCGCGCCAAGATGGCGGTCCTCGGTGAGTGGGACTTGCTGGTCGTCGATGAAGCCCATCATCTTTCCTGGGCACCGGATTCGGAAAGCTCGGAATACGTGCTGGTTGAAGCGCTGGCCAAACGGACCCCGGGTGTCGTGTTGCTGACAGCGACACCTGAGCAATTGGGCCGAAGTGGTCACTTCGCGCGTTTGCGGTTGCTTGACCCCGCCCGATACCACGATCTCGAAAAATTCCAGCAGGAAACCGCCCTGTACGCTCAACGCTCGAAGTTGGCTGCCAAACTGGCCGACGGCGTCGAACTGGAAGGGGAGGATCGCCATCAGTTGCATGGCTTGCTTGGCAAGGAACGGTTTCAGAGCGCATCGCGGGATGAACTGCTGGGTGAACTGATCGATCGCCATGGCACCGGCCGCGTGATGTTCCGCAATCGCCGTTCGATCGTGGGCGGATTCCCGCGTCGTGTGCCCGCGCTGGAAACCCTGCCGTTGCCGGCTGAAGACGCCGAAATGCGCGGGCATCTGCTTGCCGAGTTCATGAGTGACGTCGACGAGTATGGTCACGCCCTGCCGCTGAACTATGCAAAGGACCTGCGCCTCGACTGGCTGGTGCGCCTGCTCGACGCCCATCCGCGTGAC
>JBEIPT010000612.1:0-1649 GCA_040376895.1 Lysobacteraceae bacterium
CGACCCCGAAGCCACGCGCAAGCTGATGGACGTGCTGCTCGCAAAGAAGCGTGCTTCGGATCGCAAGGAATGGCTGGAGAGCAAGGGCGACCTGGCGACGATCGAGGTCTGATCCTCGATCGCCGCAAGCGCTCATTCGAATCCGTTCGCGAACACTTCCGGCGGATCCGTGCCGAATCTCGCCATCGCAAAATCGAAATCGCCGCTTGCCAGGTTGTATACCCGCAATCCGGCCAGCACCGACTTGTTGCCATGACGCACGAGGCTGAACGCGTCACTCTGTGGCGTCTGCCCCGAACCTGCGCTGAAGTTCACGGTCACCGGCAGGCCGTTGTTGAACGTCAGGTCGGGAGTGAAACTTGTCAGTGCGGCATCGGTGTGGACAACCCGCAATAGCGCGAAGTTCTCCGGCGAGCCTGCGGAACCTGCAAGATAGATTGAACCGCCGGCGTCACTCGAAGGGGAGACCGCCATCGTCGTCATGTTGACGCGAGTGCCGTTGGTCTCCAGGCAGCGGTAGGTGCGATTGGAACCGTCGTTCTCTCCGGCGCCCCACATGAACGTCTCGCCACCCGAGGCCCCTTTCGTGAATCCAAACGCGTAGATCCGCGTTCCGAATCGCACCAGGGACGACAACCCGTGTTCGGGGCCGGTACCGCAACTTCCTGAACTTCCGCTCACAATGATCAGCGCGTCGCCGTCTGACGCAAAAGCAGTGTCGTCGGCGAGTGTGGCGTTGTTGATCTTCCAGATCCCGCCCGGCGTGATCGAGTTCTGGTCGATTTCTTCGTACAGCCAAAAGCTGGAGTTGGCCTGACCTGGCAGTACATCGAGCACCCGCCGCGGGAACGCGCCGGAGTTGGTCTGCACTGCCGGCAACGCGCTGACGACACCGGTCGACGAAACGCGCTGAATCCAGGCCGCAGCATTTTTACTGCCGCCAACCAGCAGACTGTCATCCGAGAGCACCAGCACCGCACCACCCTTGTCATTGCCATCAAAGTCCGGTGTGTACTTGAAGGCCAAACCGCCATCACCCGCAAACGCCGTGTCATCGGCACCCGTCGCAGTAAACCGGATCACGCCGACATCGGTCGTTGCGTTGCCGGAGCAAGGACTCGTGCCGACCACGACGATCCGGAAATTGGAGTCGAAGGCCGCATGCGTGACTTCGCTCATGCAGGCATCCTTGACGACCTTGCCGCTGATGCCGAACGTGGTGTCGAGCGAACCGTCGGAATTGAATCGCGCCAGCGCAATGCCAATGCCGCCCCCGGCGATACTCGCCGTACCCACGGCAACATACTTGCCGCCAAAGTTGTCCGGGTAACGGAGCACCTTCACGATCCGATCGGTCAACGTACCAGCCACGTCATACGGCAAGGTCACCTTGCCAGACGCCCCGAACGTGAGGTCGAGATCGGACTCGGCGGCCAAGGCAGCAAATGCCCAGGGCAACAGGAGGAACAAGGACACAATCGATCGCATGGAGACACCTTGATCGCCCTGAATGGGCGTGATGTCCGGGGAAACGCCGTTTGGTGCTGAAGCATGACACGCTTGTCTCGGTTCGCCGTGGGCGCCCCGCGACAAGCCAGTCCCCCAGGCGCAGACGCGCAACCCCCAGAGTGTTTGGCTAAACCCCACCC
>JBEIPT010000373.1:0-3907 GCA_040376895.1 Lysobacteraceae bacterium
GTCGACGACGCCCTGGCCATCATGATGGCGCATCGCCTGCCGGGCATTTCGGTCAGTGCTCTGACACTTGCTGCCGGCAACGTCGGCATCGACCATACAACTGCGAACGCATTGAAGCTGCTGGATGTCCTGAACGTTGACACGCCCGTGCACATCGGTGCACCGGTGCCGTTGGTTCGATCGGCGAATGATGCGGCTTTCGTGCATGGTCTCGACGGGTTCGGGGATATCGGCTACACCCCATCGCAGCGGTTCGCCGAAGCCGAGCATGCAGTCCAGGCGATCATCCGGTTGGCGCGCCTGCATGCCGGCGCACTCAACATGATCATGCTCGGGCCGCTGACCAACCTGGCACTGGCGCTTTGCCTGGAGCCGGAATTGCCGAAACTCGTCAAGCGACTCGTGATCATGGGTGGTGCCGTGACCGGTCAGGGCAATACCGAACGACTTCCGGCGGAATTCAACACCGGGTTCGATGTCGAGGCTGCACATATTGTGTTCTCTCGATGGCCACGATTCGATCTGGTGGACTGGGAAGCCACGTTGGCGCACGGTGTGCCGATCGCGGAGCTGGACACCTGGCTGGCCGCCGATACCGACGAGGCACGTTTTTATCGCGCCATCTCCAGAAAGACGCGGACGTGGATGAGTCGCGAGCGGAATCCCACGCATTGGGTTGCGGCCGATGCATTGGCGATGGCGGCTGCTTTGCGTCCCGAGCACGCGGAAGAATGGCAGGAGCGAGCGCTGCGGGTCGAACTCGACGGCGCAATGACACGCGGCGCCACCGTCGTGGACTGGTCGGGTCGAATGGGTTGGCCCGTGAATGCGCGGATCCTGACGCGTTACAGCCAGGCGGGATTCGGTGAGGTGATCAAGGCGGCGCTTGGCGCAGCAGCCGTCGCCAAACCATAGCCTTGTCGAACCGGTACTCGGTGCCGGCGCGCATTTTCTTGAGATTGCTCCGATGCGTGAAGATCAGGAAGGCTGCAATCACGCAGCTGCCGATCAACCAGGGCAAACGTGGTTCGCCCTGTTGCAGCAGCCAGGCCGATGGCACCAACGCCAGACCGGCGAGCATCGTCGATAGTCCGACGAAGCCGGTCAGGCTGAGGCTCAACAACCAGACACCCAGAACCGGCAGCAGCGCCAAGGGCCACAGCACCAGCAGTGCGCCGATCATCGTGCCCGCGCCCTTGCCGCCGCGAAAGCCGTGATACAGCGGCCACACGTGTCCGGCGATCGCCGCTGCCGAACACGCCATCGCCGGCACCAACCCGCCCGCATCGCCCATCAGCGGCATTCCGCCGAGCCATGCAGCGAGTGCACCCTTGCCGACATCAATCAGGACCGTGGCCAGCGCAAACCCCAAGCCTTGGGTCCGGAATGCATTGGTGCCGCCGGCATTGCCGCTGCCTTGGGTACGGATGTCCACGCCGCGCAAACGTCCGACCAGCAGCGAGCCCGACAGGGATCCGAGCAAATAGGCGACCAGCACCTTCAGTGCCAGACTCATGCCGGTTGCCGAGGTGCTTGGTACTCCTGCACGCCAATCACGATAGAGCCCGGGCCGGTGTGTGCGCCGATGCCGGCGCCGGCATCCATGACCCAGATCCGGTCGATCGACAGGCCGCTGCGCTCGAACACTTCGCGAACGATCTGGCCTTCTTCTTCGACATCGCAGTGTCCGATCAGGACTCGCCAGGTCTTGCTCGGGTCCAATTGCTTGAGTACGTAGGCGGCGTAGCGCTCGGGCAAACGCTTTTTGCCCCACAAACCGGTGCGCAGGCCCACGCGACCATCCTTGCGGCCGCTGCCGATCGCCGTCAGGCGCAGGAATTGCGTCAGGGGCAACGCGAACTTCGGGGCGCGACCGCCGCGAACGCCGTAGCGCAGGTCGCGGATCATGGCGTAGTAACTCGTGCGCGGACGCATCTGGGCCAGCCCATCAACAATCTGCTGCGGCGTGTAACCCGCCTTCGCCGCCTCGGCGGCCCAGATGACCAGCAGGCCTTGCCCGCAGGTGCCGGACTGCGAATCGAAGACCAAGGCGCGCTCCGGATCGGTTCGCTGTGCAGCGCTTTCGCCTGACTGCAGTGTCCCCGACAGGGCGCGAGACAGGCCGACATAGACCAGGTTTTGGTGGTGCGACAGCAGGAATTCGAACAGGCGTCGGAAATCTCCGGGCGGTGGTTGCGAAGTCCGCGGCGGCACGGGGCTGTCGCGGACCTCCTGATAAAACGCTTTCGGCGACAAAGAAATGCGGTCGAGGTAGTCCCGACCACCAATCGAGATGCGAACCGGCACCAGATGGATCTCGAGTTCTTCCATGGCTTCCGGTGGTACATCGGCGGCACTGTCGGCGACGATGGCCACTTGGCTGCGTGCGCTGTGGGCGCTGGCGGCCTGTGACCGCATGTCGTCCGCCTTTTGAGCGCTCAGGCGCCCGAACTGTTCGGCTACACGGAACAATTGCGAAGGGTCGTCGATGTGCGCGTGGATCCGCGCCTTCTCGCGTGTTCCGGCGATCACCAGACTTGAGATCGGCAACGCCAGCAGTGCCGACTTCAGGTCTGCCCGCTCAATATGCTCGGCACTCAACAGGCATTCGCAGCAATACCGGTGCATGTCTGCGGTATAGGCGCCTGGCGTCGATTCGATGCCGGCATCACCGAGTTGTTCGGTGTCTATGGGCACGATCGCATCGCGCCCGTGCTCGATGAATTCCGCGATTCCTTCAAGCATGTCGACGAAGCCCCGTGCGCCGGCATCCACCACGCCTGCTTGCTTGAGCACGCTCAATTGGTCGGGCGTCCGGCGCAGTGCTTCCTGGGCGACGTCAAGGGCCCGTTTGAAGCCGACGCGGAAATCCCGCGAACCTCGCTCGGCCTGTTCGCGCAGGGCCGTGGCGAATGCCTGGATGACCGACAGGATGGTGCCTTCGCGCGGTTCGGCCATGGCTTCACGTGCGAGGTTGGATCCTTGATTCATCGCCTTGGCAAGAGCCTCGAGGCTGATCCGCTTGCTTGGACCAAGCGACTCGCTGACCCCCTGGAAAAACTGGGCCATGATGGCGCCGGAATTGCCGCGTGCTCCATCGATGGCTTCGGCAGCGGCGCGGCGCATGACTTCGCCTGCGCTGGCGAGACGAGAGACTCGGACGCCCTGCAGAACGGCGACCAGCGTGAAGGCCATGTTGGTACCGGTATCGCCGTCCGGTACCGGAAAGACATTGATCCGGTTGATTTCGTCGCGGCGTGCGATGACACGATGGATGCCCGCGATCAACGCACGCCGTGTGCCATAACCGGAAACCCTTTGAAGTGGGAATGATGCTGCCATGGACCACCGAGTTGACCAGCTTTCGAGTGTATGCAGCCCCGTTCGGAATTCCTTGTTGCTATGCACAACAAATAATTCGACACATATGCCATTTGTCACTTGAACCTGGCCGTGAGGCTGTCACGATGGCCTACGTTCAGTTCCCGAATCGGGTGTCCCATGCGTCGGTCCCATCAGTTGCTGTTGGCCACGATCCTCTTGCTGTCCGCGCCTTTGGCGCTGGCGCGAACGACGGTCGTTTCCAATGCCCAACAAGACTGCCCCGGCGCCAATGCTGAAGCGGAAGCCGGCGACGTCGCACTCGACGCAGCCCTGATGCCGGAAGCACCGCCCCGCAAAGTCGAAGCATCGACTGGCAAATCGGCGGGCAAGTCCAACGGTTCGGGCTTCGGCAAGTCGGGTAAATCCCGCTGGCGTTCGTTGTTGCCGGGCGCGATGCGCTGATTGTCATTGTTTGTGGCACTGCAGCCTGATTGGTCGAGTGTCGTCGATCCAAATCCCTTTTTTCACGATGAAGCCCGCCGGTTTCGGCTTTGCCGGGTTTGATCCCCTGGGTCCGCCATGA
>JBEIPT010000614.1:0-1635 GCA_040376895.1 Lysobacteraceae bacterium
ACGCCGCCGGACTGGGCGTACAGCAAATTCCCTTCACTCATGGTCCTGCTTCCTTAAATTGATGTTGCTATTGAAGCAACGACGTCCTGTCGTTGTTTGAACATCGCGAGTCCGATGCACGTCCAGACTCGCTCACGACGAATCAATCACTTGCGTGACTGATTCGCGAGCGCGCCGTCCATGGCGCGATCAGACAGGCTGCTTTTCCACAGCTTGTTCAGCGCTTTGGCCTCGAATTTCGCCGGAAATCATGGCCCTTTCAAGGCCCGGAGGCTCAGCAAATTGACTTCGATTCAGGAATGCCGTTAGTTTCAGCCTTTGCTTTTATGCCCGGGTGTTGCCCGGGCTCGACTTTGGACTGCAATCGATGCGAATTGTCATTCTCGGCGCGCCCGGCTCGGGTAAGGGTACCCAAGCGGCGTTCATCAAGGAGACCTACCAGATTGCCCATATCTCCACGGGTGATCTGTTGCGGGCCGCTGTCCGCAACGGCACGCCGCTGGGCCTCAAGGCCAAGTCGGTGATGGAGGCCGGTCAACTGGTGTCCGATGAACTGGTCCTCGGCATGCTGGCCGAGCGACTGGCGGCCGACGACACGCGGAACGGCTTCATCCTGGATGGTTACCCGCGCAATCTGGTGCAGGTTGCGGCACTCGACGAACTGCTGACCAGTGTCGGCCAGCCGCTCGATATTGCCGTCAAGCTCACCGTACCGTTCGACATCATTGTCGGCCGCTGCGAAATCCGCTTCAAGGCGGAAGGTCGCAAGGACGACAATCCCGAAGTCGTGCGCGAGCGCCTGCGGATCTATTCCGAACAGACCGAACCCGTCGTTGCGGCGTATCGGGCGGCCGGCCGTCTCGTCGAAATCGACGGGGTTGGACAGGTAGCCGAGATCACCACGCGAATTCAGGACACGCTCAAGCCTTACGCTTGATCCAATGGGTGCGGCCATCGGCACTGCGCCGATAGTCGTGCCCGAAGCGTGCGCAGAAAGCCGCCAGGTCGACATGGGCGAGCGGGTCGTCGGCGGTTACTTCGAATTCCGAAAGCAGCACATGGTCGCGCAAAGCCGTGCGCAACATCAGCAGCGGTTGTGGGCACTTGAGGCCGGTGGCATCCAGTTTCATCGGTTCGGTGGGCGAGGACATTTGTCTAGGCTAAGCCGACCGTCTGCCCGCGGCAAGTCAGCAGTGCGCCGGTTTGCCGCCCCTGCGGTTTGCGACAATGTTGCCCATCGAACCGGAATCCACTCATGAATCTCCATATCCTCGGCATCTGCGGCACGTTCATGGGCGGCATCGCCGCGCTCGCGCGAGAACTCGGCGAATCGGTCGAGGGCAGCGACCAGAACGTCTATCCGCCGATGAGTACACAACTCGAGGCGCTGGGTATCCGGCTGCATCAGGGTTATCTGCCGACGCATCTGCGACCGGCACCCGACCAGGTGATCGTGGGCAACACGATCAGTCGCGGCAATGCCGCGATCGAACACGTGCTCAATGAAGGTCTGCCATTCGTGTCCGGGCCGGCGTGGCTGGGCGCTAGGCTACTCGCACACCGCCAGGTGCTGGCGGTAGCGGGGACACACGGCAAGACGACCACAACGAGCCTGCTGGCCCACCTGCTGGACCA
>JBEIPT010000322.1:0-4487 GCA_040376895.1 Lysobacteraceae bacterium
AAGATCACGCTCACCGGCAGCGAATTCGAGGACGAACCCAAGATCACGTTCGAACTCGAAAACGATTGGCGCGGCACCGACAAGTCGATGGAGTTCCTGATGATTCCCGACGCGAAGACTCGCGCGGTGAACCTCATCTGGACCACTCGCGTCAACTACGGCATGGACATCCCGGGCCGTTACGCCGGCATGTACCTGGACGGCCGCATCGGCGAACAGATGGAAACCGCACTGGCCCGCTTCTCGGCAGTGATGGCGACCATTCCTTACGTCGACTACAGCCAGATCACGGTCGAAGAGACCGAGATCCCGGGTTACGACATGCTCTATGTGGGTGGCGGCATCCCGTCGGCACCGCGCAAGTGGGATGAAGCCGAAGCTCTGATGGATCAGTCCTGGAAGCAGGTCGAGACCTTCATGCAGCAAAACAAGATCGAGCCGACCGGCGCGCGCCTGCGCATCATCAACGTCATCGGCGAAGAGTCGAACGACTTCAGCATGGCGTATCCGGTTCCGGCCGTGTCCGTGCCGGTCAGCGGCAACGTCCGCATGGGCCGCAGCTATGAAGGCATGGTGCTGAAGACTCAGTACATCGGCAACCGGGTGGCCATCAACGTGCCACGCGGCCCGCGTGAAGCCCTGAAGGCCTATGCCGCCACGCACGGATTCGAATACGCGTGGGACGGCACCGGCCAATTCGACTATTGGCTGGGTGACGACGAAGTGACCGGGTATCCGATCACCGACGTCTACCTGCCAGTCACGCCGAAGCCATGATTTGATCGATTCGTCACCTTGCCCCGCTCCGGCGGGGCAAGTTGTTTTTGGGGACACGATCCTCTGGAGCGGCCACCCCCAGTGGGGCAGTTTCCCGATTTCGGGGAACTTTTTGCCGGTCTTGAAATCCATCCCTATTGCCTCTACTTCGCCGACGCGCCGGCCTGCCTTCGAGCAGGAATCCGGCCCAGGCACGATCCGCCCTCAACCCAAAGAACTCCAACATGATTGAGACACGCGAGCTTTGTAAACGCTACGGCACCCTGACTGCCGTGGACAACATCAGTTTCACCGTCGAACCCGGGCAAGTGCTCGGCTTCCTCGGCCCGAACGGTGCCGGCAAGTCCACGACCATGAAAATGGTCGCCGGTTTCCTGACACCCACATCAGGCCAATCGCTGGTCTGTGGATTCAATGTCGAGACCCACCCGATCGAAGCCAAGCAGGCAATGGGCTACCTGCCCGAAGGTGCGCCCAGCTACGGCGAAATGACGGTCGCCGACTTCCTCAGCTTCATCGCCGACGTACGCGGCCTCAGCGGCCAGGCGCGCAAGCGCCAACTGGACGACGCGATCGGCCGTCTGAGCCTCTCCGGCGTGCTGACGCAAACGATCGACACGTTGTCGAAGGGCTTCCGTCGCCGTGTCGGCCTCGCGCAGGCCATCGTGCACGATCCGAAAGTGCTGATTCTCGACGAGCCCACCGACGGCCTCGACCCGAACCAGAAGCATGAAGTGCGCAATCTGATCCAGGCCATGTCGAAGGACAAGACAATCATCGTCTCGACGCACATCCTCGAGGAAGTGCATGCCGTGTGCCACCGCGCCATCATCATCGCGAAGGGCAAGGTACTGGCCGACGATACGCCGGCAGCGCTCGAGGCACGCTCCCGTTACCACCAGGCGGTGTCCCTGTCTGCCGAAAATCCGGCTGCCGTACGCGACCTGCTCGGCGCGCTGCCCGACATCGCGTCCGTCGAGATCGATGCCCAGGATCAACGCGTCACTGCGTTCCCGAAAAAGGGCCGGCAGATCTTCAATGCAGTCACTGCGGCTCTGAAGGACAAGAACATCGCTTTCCGCGAGCTGGCGCTTGAACAGGGCCGGCTCGACGAAGTGTTTCGCACCATCACACAAGCTGAAAAGACCATCAAGGAGGCCGCATGAATCCGACCGGAATCGTGTTCAAGCGCGAATTGGCCAGCTATTTCGCAACCCCTGTGGCCTACGTCTTCATCGTCATCTTCCTGATCCTGGCGATGGCATTCACGTTCTATCTGGGTGGTTTCTACGATCGCGGCCAGGCCGACCTGCAGCCGTTCTTCAATTTCCATCCTTGGCTGTTCCTGTTCCTCGTACCGGCTGTCGCCATGCGCCTTTGGGCCGAAGAGCGCAAATCCGGTTCGATCGAGTTGTTGCTGACGCTGCCGGTCACCCTGTGGCAAGCGGTATTCGGCAAATTCCTGGCCGCGTGGGCGTTTGTCGGCATCGCTTTGGCGCTGACCGTGCCGATCTGGGTCACCGTCAACTATCTCGGTGATCCCGACAACGGTGCCATTCTGGCCGGCTACCTCGGCAGTCTCCTGATGGCCGGCGCGTTCCTTGCTGTGGGTTCCTGCCTATCGGCAGCCACCCGCAACCAGGTCATCGCCTTCATCCTGACCGTCGTCGCGTGTTTCCTGCTGATGCTGTCCGGATTCCCGATGGTTCTGGACTTCTTCCATGGCCTGGGGCTGCCGCAAGGGGCCATCGACGCCATTGCCGGTATGTCGTTCCTGACCCATGCGAATGCCATCAGCAAAGGTGTTCTGGACCTGCGCGACATCCTGTATTTCGTCCTGATGATCGGCGCCTGGCTGTATGCCACGGCGATCGTCATCGACATGAAGAAAGCCGATTGAGGTAATGACGATGTTTGCATTGAATCGAAAGACCCTTTCGGGCAGCACGCTGATCGTGCTCGCCGTCCTGCTCGTTGGCGTGCTGACGCTCGTGAACACCCTGTTCCGCGGCGCCCGCATCGACCTGACCGAGAACAACCTGTACACGCTGTCGGAAGGCACCGGCAAGATCGTCAATTCGATCGACGAGCCGATCAACCTGTACTTTTATTTCTCCGACAAGGCCAGCGCCGATATTCCCTATCTGCGCAACTACGCCACGCGCGTTCGCGAACTGCTTGAAGAAGTCACCGCCAAAGGCAAAGGCAAGATCCGGCTCACCGTGATCGATCCGCAGCCCTTCTCCGAAGACGAAGATCGCGCTTCCGAACTCGGTCTGCAGGCCGTTCCGGTGGGTCAGGGCGGAAACTCGATCTTCTTCGGCCTGGCCGGCACGAACGCCCTGGATGGAAAATCGGTCATCCCGTTCTTCCAACCGGACAAGGAACCCTTCCTTGAATACGATGTCGCCAAGCTGATCAACAGCCTGATCGAAGGCAAGAAAGCCGCAGTGGGCGTGATCACCAGCCTGAACATCGGGCCCGGTTTCGACCCGGCCAATCGCAGCATGCGTGAAGGTTGGGCGGTTTACACCGAGCTTGCCGACATCTTCGACATGCGCCTGCTGAATCCGGAGCAGACGACCAAGATCGATGACGAGATCAGCACCTTGATCCTGGTCCACCCGAAAGAGCTGTCGGACGACACACTCTACGCGATCGACCAGTTCGTGCTGCGCGGCGGTCGCCTGCTGGTTTTTGTCGACCCGAATGGTGAAATGGACCAGAGCGGCAACGATCCGAACAATCCGCAGGCAGCGATGTTTGCCAGCAAGGCGTCGGACCTGCCGAAGCTCTTCAAGGCCTGGGGCATCAATTACGACCCGAACCAGATTCTGCTCGATGCAGGCAATGCCTTGCCGATCCAGATCAATCCGGCAGCGCCGCCCGTGCAGCATCTGGCCATCATGGGTTACCGCAAGGACAACCTGAACGCCGATGAGATCGCGACCGCGCAGCTCGAAACGATCAACTTCTCGACGACCGGGCAGTTCAGCCTTGCCGAAAACAGCACATTGAAGCTGACCAGCCTCGTGCAGAGCTCTGGTGACGCGATGGTCACGGAAGTGGAGCGCATCAAGTTCCTGCAGGACCCGAGCCAGCTTTACGAAGGCTTCAAGGCCACGAATGAACGTTATGTTCTGGCAGGCCGTCTGCACGGCAAGGTCAAGACGGCGTTCCCCGAACGCACCGGCGAAGGCCACCTCGCCGAAAGCAAGGATGATGTGAACATGGTCATCGTTGCCGACACCGACGTGCTGACCGATCGTCTGTGGGTTCAGGTGCAGAACTTCTTCGGCCAACGCCTTGCCAACGCGTTCGCGAACAACGGCGACTTCATCATCAACGTGGTCGACAACCTGGCGGGCAACAGCAACCTGATCGGCATCCGCAGCCGTGGTGTTTCGGCTCGCCCGTTCACCACGGTCGAAGCCATTCGCCGAAAGGCCGATCAGGACTACCGCCTGAAGGAACAGGAACTCCAGCAGGAACTCGCCGACACGGAACGCAAGCTGACCGAACTTCAGGCAAACAAGAGCGACGAGAACGCAATGATCCTTTCGCCCGAGCAACAGAAGGAACTCGAAGTCTTCCAGCAGGACAAGCTGCGGATCCGCAAGGACTTGCGCGCCGTGCGCCACGACCTGGACAAGGACATCGAAGCGCTCGGCACCAGGCTGAAGTTGATCAACATCGTCTTGATGCCGCTG
>JBEIPT010000344.1:0-4183 GCA_040376895.1 Lysobacteraceae bacterium
ATCTCTGCGGCAAGAAGTGCTCTTGCCGATGGTGGTTTCAAATCGGTGCCGCGTTGGCCCGCCACATTCGGATTTGCCGACGGCGTTCACTGGTTCCATCTGGATGTCCGGAACGTTGATCACGCCGATCGTGATTGGTTGCTGGTGATCGAATACGCACTCCTCGATCATCTCGACCTCTACACCGTCTTGCCCGATGGCAGCGTCGAACATTTCGAATCGGGTGACCGGCGGCCCTTTTCCGCACGTGCAGTCGATCATCGGCATTTCACGTTTGCATTGGACCAACCGTCAGGCGAACGCCGCGAGTATTTCCTGCGCGTCAAGACCGAAAGTTCGGTGCAGGTGCCGCTGACCCTTGCGACGCGTGTGCATTTTCTCGACCATGCCCAGCGCGGCGATATGGGGCTTGGTGTCTACTATGGCGTCATCATCGCCATGTTCCTGTACAGCCTGCTGCTGTACTTCTCGATTCGCGACAAGAGCTTTCTCTGGTACATCACGTATGTCGGCGCGTTCGGGCTTGGGCAGAGTTGTTTGAATGGCCTGAGTTACCAGATTCTTCTGCCCGAATGGCCTCGGCTCGACGACCAACTGTTGCTCTTCACGATCGGTTTGGCCTTGTGGGCCATGCTCATGTTCACTCGCGAGTTCCTCGAACTCGGCAAACGTGCGCCGCGTTTGGACGCGATCATGCGTGTCGCGATCTGGGTCGAACTGGGCATTCTTGTTGCCTCATTCGTCCTGTCCTATCGACATGCGATTTCCTTGGAGACCGCTTCGGTATTTGCGGTTGCCGGGCTGTGTGTCGTCTCGGCAGTGGCAGTCTGGCGGCGAGGTTACCGACCGGCATTCCACTATCTGCTGGCCTGGAGCTTCATGCTCCTCGGCATCGTCATTTACGCATCCGTGTCGTTCGGGCTCGTCAAGAAGACCTTCCTGACCGAGTACGGCATCCAGATCGGTTCCTGCATCGAGATGATCCTTTTGTCGTTCGCGTTGGCCTACCGGTTCCAATTGATCCGCGAAGAAAACGAGGCATTGCAGCGTGATGTGGCCGAGAAACTCGAAGTTCGTGTCAACGAACGAACGGCTGAGCTGAATCTGGCGCTCAGCGAGTTGCGTGTCGCGAACCGGCGCCTGCAGGAGTACAGCCTCCGCGACGGTCTTACGAACGTGCACAATCGTCGATTCCTCGATGAAGCGCTGCCGCGTGCGGTTGCAATCGCCATGCAACGGCAGGAAGCACTGAGCCTGCTGATCATCGATATCGACCACTTCAAGCGCATCAACGATACGCACGGCCATTTGGCCGGCGACGACTGTCTGCGTGATGTCGCCGATGTGCTGCGTCAGCAGGTTCGCGAAGCCGATGACTTTGTCGCCCGATACGGTGGCGAGGAGTTTGTCGTGATCCTGCCCGGCGCCACGCTGGAGACTGCTCGACAGCGTGCCGAAACCTTGCGCCGGGCAGTGGCGCAGATCCGCGTGCCCGGGTACGGCGATCCGCTTGCGTTGACGATCAGTGTCGGGGTTGCCGCGATGAATCCAGCGGCGGCAAACAATCCCACCGACGACCTGCTGCGGCGGGCCGATCAGGCGCTCTACGCGGCCAAGCAGCATGGGCGCAACCGCGTGATCGTCGACGGGGTTGCGCCACTCGAATAACGTTAGTCCGCAGGTAGCGGCCGGATCACTGAACTGGCGACGTTGGTCGTGAACTTGCCCGGAGCAGTCATCAGGTCGACTCCGCAACGCAACTCGTCCATCCAGTCAAGGAACGCCCCGATGACCTGTGGGCCCTGCATCGGCAGGCCGTGCTGGGGCACGATCATGTCGACATCCAGGTGGCGCACCATGTGGACCCAGGTTCGGCAGGCTTTGTTCGATGCCATGTAGCGACGGTGGAAACCTTCCATCTTCGGCAGGTGGCTGCGGAAATCCTGAACAGGTGTGTAGGGTTCATCCGTGACCATCGACGAACCGACATCTCCGGAGAACAGGATTCTGGAGATGGGGTCATAGACGTTGAAGTTTCCGACCGAATGCAGGAAGTGGGCAGGCAGGCACTTTACGGCCGAGTCACCCATCACCAGTTCGGCCCCTTCGTCCGGCAGAAGGATGTATCGATCCTTTCCGGTCTCCATGTAGTGCGGCACACTGTGCGGCACAAAACGCCCCCACAACTTCGAGCAGATGATCTTTGCGTGCGTGTAGGTCAGCCACCTGTCGGCAGAGCCAATCACGTCCGGATCCTGATGCGAAGCGAAGATGTAGGTCAGTTGCTTCAGCGGAATGTAACGCGCCACTGCCATCGAAAGCGGTGTGTACAGCAGTGCACCACCCGGGTCGAGCAGCATGCTCTGGTCGCCGTGCAGAATCAGCATCTGGTTGGCCTGTACGCCGTCATCACCGCGGACCAGGTCGTTGAACACGATCACGCGGTGTTGATCGTTCCGGAACAATTCGGTCGCCATGGTGCCCCCTTTTCGGAAAGTTGACCTAAAGGTTAGACGGCAATTTCCGGCTCTGGTTGATTCAAGTCAAGGACTTTGCCCGCAGACGCGGGATTTACCAAGTTTCAAAGAAGAAGTTCCGTTGATGCCCGATTGATCTGTCCGAAGCGGGTGCGAAAAAAGACACCCGCCAGGTTACTGGCGGGTGTCCCATTCGGGCAATCAGCAGTTGGGATTATTCGAAGCCGTGGGCGAAGATGCTGTTCGGAACCGCTGAGGTACATCCTTGAACCAGAACGTCATCCAGATAGAAGCCGTGAGGAACACGCCCGACGGAATCATCGGACGCGACTCGGAAGCGGAAGCGGACCGATTGACCGGCGTAGGCACTCAGGTCAACGACGCCGCGTGTCCAGACTGGCGCATTGGCCAAAGGCGGGTCTTCACACCACGCTTGGGCACCCGGAGTCGGGATGCCGAACCGGGTATCGAACGGACCGTTGTACGGATCCGTCAGCAATGCCGAACCGGGGACCTGTGTCCAAAGTGTGCCGCCGTCCGTCGAAACCTCGAGTAGCCCGCCATCGAAACAGCCGCCGGCGCGATCTTCCAGGATCTGATGACTGTAGTACGAGAGGATCAGCCCATCTTGTCCAGCCGGCAACGCGATGACCGGCGACATCAGTCGCTGATCACTGACGACGATCGGATCCTGGGCGAGAAATGCGTTGGTGCCGCCATGGGCCCGGGCGGTGGTGATCGCCCAGTTTCCGCCAATGCTCGCCGGATCGGCTGTCCAGTCGCTCGGTGTCGTCTCGAATCCAGTGGTGTAGTGAACTTGCGCCACAGTGCCAACCGAACAATCACCCGGCAACGCCACCGTGGTGAAGGTGCCTGTTGCCGAATTGACCGAGCCGCAGGTGTTCGTCGCCCGGACACGCCAATTCAGAGGTGTGTTGCTGGGCAAGTCGGTACCCGGCGTGTGCGAGGTGCCGGTGACGGCCGAGGAGTAGACGATCGAACTGAAATCCGCCGAATCATCGACTTCGATCACGTAACTGGCTGCCTGTGTTGACGCATTCCACGAGAACGTCGGGCGCAAGGCCACGTTGCTGGCCGCATCGGCGGGAGCCGTCAATGTCGTCACCGAGGGATTTGCACTGAAAACGTTCAAAGCAATCGAGCGGTTCTTGATTTCGGCGCCCGCGGTGCCGGTCATGGTCATCGCATAGGTGCCTGCCGTGGCGCCAGTGAGGTTGCCAAGCGTCAGGACGCTGCTGCCCGCTGGTGTCACAGTGGGCGGCACAAACGCTTCGGTTGAGCCAGCGGGTTCGCCGGTGAGCGTCAGTGCGACTGGCGTCACGAAGCCCAGGATCGACCCGATCGTCACGTTGTTCGTGATCGATGGCGTGTTGATCGTACAGATCGAGTACGTCAGCGGGTCAGGCGTCAGCGTGAACGTCGGGTTCTGCACACAGTTGTCGCAAACCAGCGCAAAATCCTGATCCGTCGTGTCTGCATTGCCGGGTACGCCATCGTCCGCAATGTTGGCACCAATCACACGAATTTCGATCGCGCTGCCGGTTCCGGCAGGCAGAAAGACTGCTTCGTAGTTGTTGGCTGCATCGGCCGTTCCGCCGGTTGAGCTGAACTGTCCGGTGAACACATTGCCGCGATACGTGGTGCCGTCAACGATCACTTCCAGATTGAGATTGTTGACCTGTGGG
>JBEIPT010000416.1:0-3397 GCA_040376895.1 Lysobacteraceae bacterium
GAACCTGTGCCGACACCTGTGAGACCGAGTTCGAAATGTTGTTGACCTGGCGCAACGCGCCCGTGGTCGACGCGGTCATCATGTTGATGGCGTCCGAAATGGTGCCGGTGACGTCTTCCGACACCGGCACACGGATCGTGAGGTCACGCTGGGCCAACTGCGCGACCGAAGTCATGATCTCGATCACCGAGTTGTTGAGCTGCTCGTTTTCCTGCGCCGCCTGTTCCAGTGTGGCCACACGCTCGTCGAGCAGTTTGTCGAAGGCACGCGCCAGATCACCGATTTCATCGCGGGCTTCCGAACGCACGCGCGCCTTCGAGTCGCCTGCAGCAATCTTCTGCACGACACCCTGGAACTCCGCGAGCGGACGATCGATCGACCGGGTCAACAATCGGGCCACCAGAATACCGACCAGCCCAAGAATCGCGATGGCGGCGGCTGCGGCAATGGCGATGTTCTTGCGTAACTCGGACACCGGCAAAAACGCTTCGGATGAATCGATTTCCGCGATGACACCCCATTCCTGGCCCAGGATGTTGATCGGCTGATACGCACCCAACACTTCGACGCCACGATAGTCGGGATACGTACCGGTTCCTGCTTGTTTCTGCCCCACTGCACGCGTGGCAATCGTATCGATCGGCAACAGGCCGATCGTCGTGCCCTTGGCGGCGATGGCATCGACCACGGGTTTGGCAATGCCGCGGGTAGAGAGATCCTTGACGAATGCTGCGCGGTCTTCGGTGATGAATCGGGAGACCGAGCGTGGGGTCTTGTCGTTGCCGACCAGATAGATTTCGCCCGATTCACCCAGACCCGCTTTCTTCCAGTCGCGGTTCAGCGACATCATCTGGTCGATCTGATTGATCGGCAACTGCACCATGATCACGCCGATCTTGGTATCGCCATCAAAGACCGGCGCACCCAGGAAGGCCGCCTGGTCGTTGTAAGAAGGTTGGTAGGGCGCATAGTCGGTCATGTAGACGTCGTCGCGGTTGTTGAGTTCGCGCGCCTTGGCGTACGCCTCACCGAGCCCGGACTTGGCCCATGGACCATTTGTCAGGTTCGTGGCGTAGTCACTTTCCTTGAAGTACGTGTAGACCACGTTGCCATCGAGATCGACGAGGAACAGGTCGTACACGCCAAACTGCTGGTACACGCGGCCGGCAAACGGCTGCAAGGCCTCGTGCAGTGCTGAGTAACCGGACAGTTCGTCGGCTGGTCGGTTCATGACGTTCTTGGAGCCAAGAGGCGCCGGGTTTGCCACGATGAAGGCATGCTGCAGGCGCGACGTGGTGTCACTGATACCCGCCAGCTGGCTCGCCATGCCGCTGCTGGTACCGGCGTTACGCTTGCCGAACTCTGCTTCGAATTCGTTTTCGTAGTAGCCGTTCAGGCCGGTTCGGAACGGCGCCGTATCAACCGTCTCGGCTTGCAAAGTCCGGAACACAGCGGACATGTCGCGCAATGATGTGATCCAGCTTGGCGACTGCGACAGCGTGAGCAGGAGCTTGCGCTGTGACTCAAAGTACCCCGAGATTTCCGACGCCTTCACCGTCTGCAGCGATTGCAACTGTTCCGTCGCGCGCTGTTCGAGTGCGCGCCGACCGAATTCGGTTGCGAGATAACCGAGGCCCAGTGCGCCGATCAGCAGCGGGCCCAACGCGAGGGCCAGGGATCCCACAGTCAATCGCCTGCTGATCGTACCGAATGCTTGCTTCAACCAATTCATGACTATCCCCTTGCGTGAATCAACGTGTTGCCGCTGAGTTGTTTTTTGTGTCTTGCCATGGTGTGCCGCCCGCGGCATGGAACCATTGGTCGTGATCAAACAGAACTGCCGGTTCGCCGTCGATGCTGCCGCTCGCCAGGACAAATGGCCGCAGGGCTTCCGGCAGTTCGGACGCATGGTCGTCATGACGCCAGAAGCCAACCCGCGGTTCCCCGCATATTTCGATCGCTGCAGCTCGAGTCCCCACACCGACCATCATCGGGCGACGCGGTGCATCGGGCGCCATACCCAGGAACGGCACAAGATCGAACAGCGGGAAGACGGCACCGCGCAAATTCACGGCGCCGTTGCTCCATGGGCGTGCGCCGGGCAACACACAACGCGGTGGCGCCAACAACAATTCGGCCGGCACACCCGGCGCCAGCACCAGCCAAGGCAACGTATCGTGAACCTTGAAGGATAGGCGGCGTTCATCGGCAGCCGCCATCCCGATCATGCGAAGGCCTTCAACGCGTCGAGGATCTGCTGGGGTTCATAGGGCTTGGAGATCAAAGCCTTGCCGCCTTGCATCTTGGCCCAAAGCTGATCGGCCTTCTGGTTCTTGCTCGACACGAAGAGCACCGGGATGCCTTTCGTGTTTGCGTTGGCTTGAAGCAGGCGACAGGCTTCATACCCGTCCATATCCGGCATCACGATATCAAGCAGAATCGCCTTTGGGCTTTCCGATGCCGCTTTCTGGACCGCTTCACTGCCGGTTGTGGCAGTAATGGTCATATAGCCATTCTGCTCCAGCAGCGACCGCAGTGAAGCCAGTTGTGCAGCGGAATCATCGACGATCAAAATTTTGCTCATGCTGTGCACTCCGTATTGAGGGTGTGGTCAGGGTGCAATCAGCCCGCCGCGGCGCGGTAACCGCGTGCGGCCAGCAGTGCCCGGTTGTTCTGGAAATGGCGGGCCAACTGTTTGTCGACCGCGCCAAAGAATGTCTGCGCCGAAATCGGCTTGACCAGGTAGGCGTCACACCCGGCAAGTGCACCGCGAGCCCGATCGAACGGCGAGGATCGACTGGTGAGCATGAGAATGGGCGTGCGCCGCGTGTAGGCACTCTGTTTGATCTGGCGGCACAGTTCATAACCATCGATACCGGGCATGACCACATCGAGAAAGATCAGGTCGAATGCCTGTTTGCCGATTTCGGCGAGCGCCCCATCGGCGTTTTCAGCCGTGGCTGGCTGGATTCCAGCCTGCTGCAATGCCGCTTCGAGCTGTCGACGCACAGCCAGGCTGTCGTCCACGACCAGCGCTCGCAGCGGAAGGAATTCATTGGTGCGCGTGCCGGCCGACTTGTCCGGATCAGCCACCAGCGCGGTATCGGAAGAACTGGTGGCGGGTTTGGCAGGCGGAGCAGCGGTAAATCGCGCCTGCCCCTGGTCGTCGATCGCCCGCTCGATGGTACGAAGCACCATCAACAGCAACGAAGCGCGGGTGATGCGGTACTGGGATTCGCCAACAGCTCCAGAGTCCGACACAAAAATCGGTACGAGCTCCGGATTGAGCTTACGCGCTTCACCCAACGCAGCTTGGCCATTGGGCGACTGGATGTCGACACTGGCCAGGTCACAGCGACCCATCGTGGCGTGGTCACCAATCTTGAGGATGTGCTTC
>JBEIPT010000160.1:0-8086 GCA_040376895.1 Lysobacteraceae bacterium
CATCGCGGCGGCCGAAAGGGAATACGCGTCCGTGCTCCGCTTTCTGCCCGCAGCAGCATCCCTGTCTCTGCTGAGTCCGGTGGCAACATCACACTTGCTCACCGGCGAATTGCCCGGGCGTACACGGGAGCGCACGGCTGAACTGGGTATTCCACCGGTGAACCTGCTGTTTTCGGTCACCGAGACCAGTTTGTTCGTCGAACAGGGCGGCGGGCTCGAACGACTGCGCGAACTCCGAGCCGTCGGTGCCCGTTTGGCGTTGGCCGAATTTGGTGGACGTGGCTCGTCGCTCGCCGCGCTGCAGGAGCCCATGTTCGACGCGATCGTTCTGGCCCGCGAACTGGTGTCGCGACTTGGACCCCACAGCCGTGCGAACGCATTGGTCCGCGGGGTCATTGCCGCCGCCGAATCGGTGGGTACGCGCGTCATCGCCGCGGGCGTTGAAACCGACGTGCAAAAAGAGGCACTGATCGATCAAGGCTGCCTCTACGGAATTGGCCCGGCGCTGGCAAAACCGATGGCGGCCGAACACTTGTTGCCCTGGCTCGGCGCCCGGTTCAACGAACGGGACAGTTGAGCACTTTGCCGCCGCGGCAAAGACAAAGCTTCGACATACCCTTTTCGCTCACGGATGGCAGAATAGCGGGCTGATCCAGGAGCTCCGACATGTTCACCGGTCTTGTTCAAACCATGGGTAGTGTCCGTGCCATCGAGCCTGTAGGCGGTGATGTCCGCATGCACATCGACACGCCCACCCATCCGGCATTCGAACGGGTTGCCTTGGGTGACAGCATCGCTCACGCGGGCGTGTGCCTCACGGTCATCTCGATCGATGGCCGCTGCCTGGGATATGACGTCTCCACGGAAACCCTGTCGCGAACGACGCTGGGCTCTTGGCAATCTGGCAGCAAGGTTAATCTGGAAGCGTCGCTTCGGGTCGGCGATCCGCTGGGCGGGCATCTGGTCAGCGGCCATGTGGACGGCATCGGAAAGTTGCTCGAGCGCCACCAGGACGCACGCGCCCTGCGGCTTCGTTTTGCCGTGCCGGGCGCTTTGGCCCCCTTGGTTGCCGAGAAAGGATCCATCGCCATCGACGGGGTCAGCCTGACGATCAATGCCGTCGATCGCGATTCTTTCTGGGTGGCGCTGATTCCCCACACGGCCGAAGTGACGACGCTCGGCCAACTTGCCGTGGGTGATCCAGTGAACCTGGAAGTCGACCAGATTGCACGGTATGTAGCGCGCCTGCGCGAGTTTTCTGCCTGAGTCGGCAACGCTCACCGCACCGCAGCAAATCGTCAAGAATACTTTCATGCTCTTGGCGGTGACCTTCTGCCACGCCAAAGTGTCTGGATGACAGAATTATTTCTACTCCGGACGGATGCCCCGCGCCGAACCCGGCGACACGTCCTGATCCGCCTCGGCGCGTTGCTCGCGACATTCGCGATGGCCTCGGTGGCACACGCGCAGCAACTCGATCGTCCCGACGGCACCGAATTCCGTTACCTGACCTGGAATGTGGCGCGCGAGAACTTCGTCGACCAAGCCGCGGCAATTCGCCAGGTTCTCAATGTGATCGATGCCGACGTGATCCTGTTCGACGAATTGCCCGAACCGGTAACCGATGCCAGTCTTGCGGCGTTCGCTGCCAGTCTCGACCATGGGCCATACCTCAGTGTGCTGGGCAAGGGCGGTGGCAGTTACCAACGCGCTGCAGTGCTCGCCCGCACCCCACTGACACGCGTGAAGGCGTTTGATGTGCTGAAGTATCCGACCGATGTGGTGAACCGTTGGTTGAATGGGGCCGGTGAGATGCGCGAGGTGCTAAGCCAGAATCTCGATCTCGGCATCCCCACCGCGGCAGCCGATGTCCAGATGGGTCCGGGCACGCTGATGGTCGTGGGGCTGGACCTTCAATGCTGCGGCAATACACCGGGTGCATGGGAAGAAGAACGTCGCCGAGTGGA
This sequence comes from Lysobacteraceae bacterium, assembly GCA_040376895.1. Classification (GTDB taxonomy): domain Bacteria; phylum Pseudomonadota; class Gammaproteobacteria; order Xanthomonadales; family Ahniellaceae; genus Ahniella. The sequence continues at coordinate 1,968 of JBEIPT010000160.1, forward strand.
ATCCACCGCCATCCGCTCCGCCCTGGATGCGCATTGGCAGCAGCAAGCAGCCGTGATCGTTTCCGGCGACTTCAACAATGTCCAGGGCATGACGCCGATCGACCTGATCAGCGGCCTCGGCAATGCAACCACAGACCGGCAACTTGCTCGCGCCGAAGCGCTCCATCTGGACGGCCAAACGGACTGGACCTGGGACGGCCGCGGCACCGAGTTCCCGTCGCGCGCCATGGACCATGTGCTGTACAGCTCGGCGCTCGAAGCACTGAACGCAACGGTATTCGATACCGAAGTGATCGACGCCGAGACCCGCGCGAAAATGGGACTGGATGTCGAGCTGTCGAAACAGTGCTCCGACCATCGACCGATTTTTGTCGACTTCCGTTGGCGCGCAACCAAAAGCCCGGACTGACCGGCTTTGATCAGCGTCAAGGCACCCGCGTCAGGATAGTGTTCTGATTCACGGGTGTTCAGGAGACCATCATGAATCGCGCACACAAGTGGCCCATGCCGTTGCAGGGCCTGCATTGGCTGATGGCGGCGCTATTGATCGTGCAGTGGGCCAGCGGCGAATGGGATGATTGGCTCGGGGTTCGCACCCATGTGTCATTGGGCTTATTGGTGCTGGTGCTCGCCGTGATCCGACTGGTGGCGCGGCTGTCGTCCAAACAGCCTCCTCCGACCCATGCGCCAACCCTGCCCGATCGCCTGGCAAGCCTCGTCCACGTGCTGTTCTACGTGATCATGTTCATGATGCCGATCTCCGGCATCCTCTGGCGCCAGGCACGCGGCAAGGTTGTTTCGTTCTTCGACTGGTTCAACCTGCCAACGATTGTTGCGCCCGACAAGGCCATGGCCGATTTCTGCCACGAGACACACGAGATCCTGGCGCTGGTGTTCCTGGTGCTGCTGGGTTTGCATGTCGCCGGCGCACTCAAGAGACAATGGGTCGACCGGCAGCCAATCATGTCGCGGATGCTGCCCTGATTCGAGCGCCACCCGTTCAAACTGCAAGAATCCTGATCTCACTGTTCGACACGCTTCTTGGTGCATCAATCTGGGTGTTGCATTTTCACGTTGCGTAATGACCTGCGCCATGGTCCGGAACCCCCACACAAACTGTCATTGCGAGGAGCGCAGCGACGCGGCAATCCTGTACTTGCCTGGAACTTGGTCGCAAGCACGAGATTGCCGCGCCCTTCGGGCTCGCAATGACGAGTCAGTTTTTTGTCCATCCCGCTTCGGCAAATACTGATTCGCAGCGAAAGCCGCTGTTGCATTTTGAGCGGGCGGCGCGCGCCTGGGCGTCAGCAGGCGCAAATCGGGAAGCCAGGCACCCTGACGAACGAAATCCATCCCCCAGGCAAATTCCGGGCGCCCCGGGCGTTCCTGCGCTGAAAACGGCCGGGAATGGTCCCAACGGGTCGCCGCAATCGCCAACCGGCGCGGTTCTGACTTGTCGGCTCGACCGGAAGCGCCGACAATGGAGGACTTTTCTCGACTCCAAGGGCGGCCTCGCCATGCAATACATTTACACGATGATCGGCGTCAGCAAGACGGTGCCGCCAAAACGCGAAATCATCAAGGATATTTCGCTGTCGTTTTTCCCCGGCGCCAAGATCGGCCTGCTCGGCGTGAACGGCTCGGGTAAATCGACCGTGCTGCGCATCATGGCCGGCGTCGATACCGACTTCAACGGTGAATCGCGCCCGCAGCCCGGCATCAAGATCGGTTATCTCGCGCAGGAACCGGATCTGAATCCGGAAAACACCGTGCGTCAGGAAGTCGAACAAGGCCTGGGTGAAGTATCCGAAGCCAAGGATAAGCTCGAAGCCGTCTACGCGGCTTACGCCGAGGAAGATGCCGACTTCGACAAACTCGCCGCCGAACAGGCGCGACTCGAAGCGATCATCGCTGCGGCCGATGGCCACAACCTCGACCATCAGCTGGATATCGCCGGTGATGCGCTGAACCTGCCACCGTGGGACGCAAAGATCGAAAAACTCTCCGGTGGCGAAAAGCGTCGTGTCGCATTGTGCAAACTGTTGCTGTCGAAGCCCGACATGTTGCTGCTCGACGAACCGACGAACCATCTCGACGCCGAGTCGGTGCAGTGGCTCGAACAGTTCCTCGTGCGGTTCACGGGTACCGTGGTTGCCGTGACGCATGATCGCTACTTCCTCGACAACGCCGCCGAATGGATCCTCGAACTCGATCGCGGTCGCGGCATTCCGTGGAAGGGTAACTACTCGTCCTGGCTGGAACAGAAGGGCCAACGCCTCAAGCAGGAAGAAGCCGGCGAGAGTGCGCGCCAGAAGGCCATCCAGCGCGAACTCGAGTGGGCTCGCCAGAATGCGAAGGGTCGTCAGTCCAAGGGCAAGGCGCGCCTCAACCGCCTGGAAGAATTGAACGCGGTCGACTACCAGAAGCGCAACGAAACGAACGAAATCTACATCCCACCCGGTGAGCGCCTCGGCGATCTGGTCATCGAGTTCAAGGGCGTGTCGAAGTCGTTCGGTGATCGCATGCTGATCGACAATCTGAGCTTCAAGATGCCGGCCAGCGCGATCGTCGGCATCATCGGCCCGAACGGTGCCGGTAAGTCGACGCTGTTCAAACTCATTACCGGAATCGAGAAGCCCGATGCCGGCACGATCGTCATGGGCTCCAGCGTCCAGGTGGCGTTCGTCGACCAGAGCCGCAGTTCGCTCAACGGCGACAACAACGTGTGGCAGGAAGTTTCGGGCGGACGCGACATGATCACGGTCGGCAAGTACGAAACGCCGTCGCGTGGTTACATCGGCCGCTTCAACTTCAAGGGTGCCGATCAGCAGAAACTCGTCGGTCAGTTGTCCGGCGGTGAACGCGGTCGCCTGCATCTGGCGAAGACGCTGATGCAAGGCGCCAACGTGCTGCTGCTCGACGAACCGTCGAACGATCTGGACGTCGAAACACTGCGTGCCCTGGAGGAAGCGCTGCTCGAATTCCCCGGCTGCGCCATGGTCATCTCCCATGACCGCTGGTTCCTCGACCGGATCGCCACGCATATCCTGGCATTCGAAGGCGAGTCGCACGTCGAATTCTTCGCCGGCACCTTCCGCGAGTACGAAGAAGACAAGAAGCGTCGTTTCGGCACCGATGCCGAACAACCGCATCGACTCCGCTTCAAGGCCCTGAAGGCCTGATCGGAACGACATGGACCGGACCGGACTGGCCGAAGCGCAAGCGGCGATCGAGCGCGGCGACTTCGACCAGGCCCGAGCGCTGCTCGATGCGCTGAACGAGCGCACGCCGAACGACGTGAATGCTCTGAACCTGCGGACCGTGCTCGCGTTGCGCGAGCGCGACTATGCACGCGCCGAGCAGTCATCGGCGCAGGCTTTGGCACAACATCCGAACCATCCTGCACTGCGCGCCAACCGCGTGTTGTCCTTGCGTCGTCTTGCCGGCCGGCATGCCGAAGCAGGCGACCGTGATGCTGCCGCCGCGCTGCTGATCGAAGCGCTGATGATCGATCCGGCCGATCAGGAGTCGCGCGCCCTGTTGCTGGGGCAAGCGATGCGCCTGGCCGAAACAGTCGGCGCACCGGCTTCGCTGCAACCACGTGTGCTGCCCGAAAAGCCACGTTCACTGAGCGTCATCACGTGTTCGATCAACGCCACCCGGCGGGCCCGCTTCGAAGCGAGTCTGGCCAGTCATTTTGTCGGCGTGCCGGTCGAACTGATCGTGCTGGATGATGCCCGTTCGCTGGCCGAGGCCTACAACCGTGGCATTTCACGGAGCACCGGCGAGTTGCTGGTGTTCTGTCATGACGACATCGAGTTCGCCCGGCCAGACTTTGCCGCGCGTTTGCTGGATGCCTTGGGGTCATTCGATGTGGTCGGTGTCGCCGGCTGCACATACCTGTCCGGACCGAACGCTTTGTGGAGTGGTCCGGCCAACGGCTACTGCCAGATTGCGCACGTAGGACCGACCGGTGAGTGGTTGTCCAGTCTCTACGGCATGGGGCCGGAGCGGGTCGCGGGTATCCAGGCGCTGGATGGCGTGTTCATCGCGTGTCGTCGACAGGTCGCCGAATCACTGCAATTCGATGCCGACCGATTCGACCATTTCCATCTGTACGACACTGATTTCAGTTGGCGTGCGTATGCTGCCGGTTATCGCGTGGCGGTTGCGCAGGACTTGCTGTTGATCCACCACTCGTTGGGTGATTTCAACGAAACCTGGCAGGAACACGCCGCCCGCTTTTTGACCAAATTTCCGCAGTTGCCAAGTGCGCCCGCACATACCGCGCGCGTACTCATGCAACCCAATCGGCGCGAACTTCTGCTGCCGACGATCGCCTGGCTCGCCGAATGGCAAGCCCGGGCAACTGCCCTCACTGTTTCGGGACACCGCTGACCATGCCTTTGCTGCAACTCTTGAAAGTCGATTATTCCGTCGGTGGCCCGCTGCTCCTCCAGCAGGTCGATTTCACGCTCGACGAACGTGAACGGGTCTGCGTGGTAGGCCGGAATGGCGCTGGCAAGAGCACGCTGCTGCGCCTGATTGCCGGCCATGCGCGACCGGATGATGGTGAAGTGCGCTTGAGCACGGGCGTGCGCGTGGCCGAACTCGTCCAGGAGGTACCGCGTGACCTCACCGGATCGGTCTTCGACGTGGTGGCGGCAGGGTTGGGTGATATCGGCGCACTGATTGCCGAGTACCACCATCTCACGCACCCGCAGGATGGAAGCCCCGTCGACGCACAACGCCTTGGCGACGTGCAGCATCGGATTGAAGCCGAGCATGGCTGGGGCCACGAGCAGCGTGTCGAACGATTGCTGGAGCGATTGGGCTTGCCGGGCGAAGCCCTGTTCGAAGAACTTTCGGGCGGCATGAAACGCCGTGTGTTGCTGGCGCGTGCAGTGGTTGTCGATCCGGAAGTGCTGTTGCTCGACGAGCCGACGAATCATCTCGACCTGGAAGCGATCGAAGCTCTGGAACAGCAGTTGCGCGACTTCCAGGGCAGCGTGGTGTTCGTCACGCATGATCGACGGTTCCTGCGGGCACTCGCCACACGGATTGTCGAAGTTGATCGCGGCCGGCTGACGTCCTGGCCGGGCGACTACGACAACTACCTTCGCCGTCGCGAAGAACGCGCCCATGCCGAAGCCCAGGTCAACGCGCGTTTCGACAAATTGCTGGCCCAGGAAGAAGTGTGGATCCGGCAGGGCATCAAGGCGCGCCGTACCCGCAACGAAGGTCGCGTCCGCGCGCTCGAGGCGATGCGCCGGGAGCGGGCCGCGCGCCGCGAGAAAACCGGCAAGGTCCAGATGGCGGCCTCGGAAGCGGCGGGTTCGGGACGCAAGGTGATCGAGCTCGACTCGGTATCGGCCGGTTTCGAAGGGCGCACGCTGATCAAGAATTTCAGCACCACGATCATGCGCGGCGATCGGGTCGGCATCATCGGCGCGAACGGCTCCGGGAAGACCACTCTGCTGAACATCATGCTCGGCAAGCGTGCGCCGGACAGCGGTGAAACGAAGCTCGGCACACAGTTGTCGGTGGCGTATTTTGATCAGTACCGTGCGCAGCTCGATGAGAACGCGAACGCCTGCGAAAACGTTGCGGGTGGTCAGGAATTCGTCGAGGTCAACGGTGCCCGCAAGCATGTTCTGGGTTATCTGCAGGACTTTCTGTTTTCTCCCGATCGCGCCCGCGCGACCATCAGCAAGCTGTCGGGTGGCGAGCGCAATCGCCTGCTGCTGGCGCGTCTGTTCGCCCAGCCGTCGAACCTGCTGGTGCTCGACGAACCGACGAATGATCTCGACGTGGAAACACTCGAGTTGCTTGAGGAACTCCTGAATGCCTACACCGGCACAGTGTTGCTGGTGTCGCATGACCGCGACTTCCTTGACGCGGTTGTCAGCAGCACGATTGTTCTTTCGGGTAATGGCGAGGTCGAGGAGTTCGTCGGCGGCTACACCGATTGGATCCGGCAACGTGCTGCCGCCATCGAAACCGCCAAGGCCAAGCCTGTGGCGATCGCGCCGGAACCGCCTGCAGCACCACGCAAGAAGCTCAGCTACAAGGATGCCCGGGAACTTGAACAACTCCCGGGCCGGATCGAAGCGCTGGAG
>JBEIPT010000337.1:0-4304 GCA_040376895.1 Lysobacteraceae bacterium
CGAGCCGATAGAACACCAGCAGACTGAAGAACACAACCAGCATCGGCAGCACGTAACCACCGGCGTCGTAGACCCAACTCTGGAAATCACGCGTCGACACCAGCCACGCCTTCGCCGTCCGGATGAGCAGTGGCACGACGATGCTCAGCAAGGCCGCAATTACCATGATCGCAAGGAACAGCAGACTGGCGAGCGGCTGTTGCCACCAGTTGTGCACGTCCAGACCCCAGGCGCGGTTGGTGGCCCGGATCAGCGTCGAGAAGAAACCCAGCGCGGCCCACGCCAAGAGCAACAATGCGAGCAGGCTCGCTTGCCCACTTTGGGCGATGACGCCCGACAAGGTGTCGAAGATGTAACTCTGGTTGGCACCGTCGATCGGGATGAAAGTCTCGACATAGGCGATGATCTCCATGCCGGCGATGCCGCGATCGACAAACATCGACGCAATCGAAACCGACAACATGATCAGCGGGAACAACGCGAAGAAGGCAAAGTGCGCGAATGCGCCTGCCCATTGTGTGCCATCGATGTGGTCGAACCGACGCAAGGCCAGCAGCATCAGCGCCCACAATCTTCGGGTTGACTGGTCGAACTCTGACCGGATGGTTTCCAGGCGGCTCATGGCAACGTCAGGCACGTGTGATGTAGCTCGAAGGGAAACTTCGAGGGGCCAGATATGGAGCTGGCGATCATCATGATGTACCGGAATTCGCCTTCTTGAGCGGCAGCACAACGGCAGGAGCACCCCAGACCTCCAACAGAACGGTAGTGACCGTCAGTGCCACCGGGCCGAGGATCAAGCCCGCGGTACCGAACACGATCAGGCCGCCGACCACCGACAGGAATGCCATGACGGTATGCAACTTCAAGCGGTTGCCCACCAGGATCGGGCGCAGCAGATTGTCCACCGTACCGACCCCGAACATGCCCCACAGCGCAAGGATCAGCGCCTTGCCCCAACTGCCTTCCAACAACAGGAACAAGGCTGCCGGCACCCACACCACGAACGCGCCGAGCACCGGCAAGACCGCGATCACCGCCATCACCAGGCCCCACAACAACGCGGCCGATAGACCGAGCCACCAGAACATCAGACCACCGAGCAGCCCCTGCACTGCCGAGACTGTCAGCGTGCCGTAAACGGTGGCGGTGATGGTGTCGTCGACGCGCGCGAACAGCCGATCCATCTGACGCGAGTCAAGCGGTGACAGCCTTCGGATCGCCATGAGGGCCGCGTTGCGGTCGCGCAGGAAAAAGAACAGCAAGTAAAAGGTGAGGGCGACGCCAAGCAACTGCAGCAACGACCCTTTGACCAGTCCACCGGCATAGCTGCTGAGTCCGGTAGCGACAGACTTCGCGGTGCCCGGCAGGTCCAGTTGCTCCTCGATGCTGTTGGCAAGCGGCTCCAACCGTGGGTACGCCTTCACGACACGTCGCCATTCGCCGGCGGTGACTTTGGCTTCGATCAGGATTGCCCCCTGGGCAGCCTGCTGCAGCAGTTGCTGACCCACCATCACGGCCGGTACCACGACGATCAACGCGATCACCAGCACCGAAGTGAGCGCCGCAAGAGTCGCCTGCTGGAACTTTCGCTCGAGCCAACGCTGCATCGGCGCAAACAGCACCGCGAGCGCAAGTGCCCATGCGAGCGCTGCGATGAATGGCAACGTCATCCGGTAGCAGAGGTAAACACCCAGTGCGGTCAGCAGCAGCAGAACCAGGGTCTGCACATGTTGACGCGGCGACCAGTCGTTGCCGTTGTTCGCGGGAACCTGGTCGACATGACTCGCCGGCAATGAAGTTTTCTTTGGTTTAATGGCTGCGTTCACGCGTGTTCATCCAGAAGTTTGCGCAGCCTTGCTGCCGTAGAAGCGACGCTGGCGGCGGGCCGGTCGAGCCGTAGATCGCCTGATTATCGGTATGGGCATTCATCGCGAAATCTCGTGGTTGGCCGGTGCGTGACAGCCGCAAGGGTGCCGGCGTTCGGCGGCCGTGTCGGTGCGGTGTCGCACCGATGGCGACGCGCGGTGCATTGAACCTGATGCCGCCTTTTGGGATGTTCCGAACCCACGGCCGCTGAGTCGGAGTGACCAAGCCCAATGCCCGGATGTGTTCCGTTGTTGGCATCGTGCGGTGAGGCTCGAATCAATCACTCACTGTCATTGCGAGGAGCACAGCGACGCGGCAATCTCGTACTTGCCTCGGGTCACAACGCAAGCAAGAGATTGCCGCGCCCTTCGGGCTCGCAATGACAGACTTTTGGGGTTCGAGCTCTCCATGACGACATCAAGAAAGTGCTTCCGGTTCCATTGATGCAACGCGGCAGACTTTGCCGCTGACGCCAGCAACACCCCACTCCGTCATTCCCGCGAAAGCGGGAATCCAGTCGCCGCCGCACTCTGGTGGATTCCCGCTTTCGCGGGAATGACGGGGGAACTACAGGACGGCCTCTCCATGACGACATCAAGCAACTGCTTCCCGATCCATTGAAGCATCTCGGCTCAAGCCGAGATGAGTCGTCGTCAAGGCCCGAACGAAGTATGCCGTTTTTTGGCATACAAAAAGCTCGCAATGACAGACACCCTCTGTAGTTCAGAATCTTGGGCTCTGGTTTCGTTCGAGGATCGATGGCATCGGCTTGATCCCTCGGCGCCTCGTCCCCAGATAATGAAACAACGGCAACATCCCGGACCCCTTCGGGAACCCCAGAGCCCATCCCTTGGTCCCTATGCCAAACCTGATTCGAAAAGACCGAACCATGCGCCCGATTCCCCTGTTTGTTGGACTGATCCTCAGCTTCTTGGTAACGCCCGCGCCGGCCCAACTGCCGGCCGCCGTCGATGGACAGGCTTTGCCCTCCCTGGCCCCGATGATCGAACGTGTCCAGCCAGCGGTCGTCAACATCAACACCGAAACCCGCGTGAAAGTGCGCGATCCGTTCTGGGACGACCCGTTCTTCGGGCGCTTTTTCGGTGGCCAGAACATGCCGCAGCGCGAGCGTGTCGAACGATCACTCGGATCGGGCGTGATCGTCGATGCCGCCAAGGGACTGGTGCTCACGAACAATCATGTCATCGAGAACGCCCAAGACATCAAGGTGACGCTGAGTGACGGCCGAACGCTGGCCGGTGAACTGGTCGGTACCGATCCGGAAACCGACATTGCCGTGATCAAAGTGCCGGCGACGTCACTGTCGGCCCTGCCGCTGGCGGACTCGTCGAAACTGCGCGTCGGCGACTTCGTGGTGGCGATCGGCAACCCGTTCGGGTTGGGCCAGTCGGTCACCAGCGGCATCGTGTCGGCTTTGGGCCGATCGGGTTTGCGAGGGGTCGGCATTCAGAACTTCATCCAGACCGATGCTTCCATCAACCCGGGCAACTCCGGTGGCGCGCTCGTCAACCTGCGCGGTGAACTGATCGGCATCAATACTGCAATTTTTACCCCGTCCGGCGGCAACGTTGGCATCGGATTCGCGGTGCCTGCCGATCTGGTGCAGGAGGTCATGCGCCAGCTTATCCAGTTCGGCGAAGTCAAACGCGGCAGCCTAGGCGTTGAAGCGCAGGACATCACTGCGGAAATGGCGGGCGTGCTTGGCGTGAAGGAGCACGGCGGCGTGGTGCTGGCGCGCGTCCTCGCCAATTCTCCCGCGGAAGTGGCCGGACTTCGGGTCGGTGATGTGGTCACCGCGTTGAACGGCAAGCCAATCACGGCCGTTCAGGAACTCGTCAACGTCGAAGCTCGGCTCCCCGTGGGCCAGCGTGTTGTCGTGAAAATCATCCGCGACGGCAAGCCGCTCGAAGTGCCGACCGTGCTCAAACCGTCGGAATTGCGTCAACTCTCCGGTGAACGACTGGATCCGCGGCTCAGTGGCGCCCAATTCGGCGACTTGCCGGACAAATATACCCGTGAAGGTCTAACCGGTGTCCTGATCACGCGGGTAACGCCCGGCTCCAAGGCCGAAGCTGCAGGACTCAAGAAGGACGACCTCGTGCGAGGCATCAACCGCGCCGAAGTGGGCGACCTGACCCAGTTCGAGCAGTACATCGGCCAGAAGCCAAGACAAGTCGTGCTGACCATCGTGCGAGGCCGCCAGGCCTTCTACGCCGTAATGGAATAGCGTACGGCCCTCAGCACGGCGGATTCAGCCGCAAATGCGACGTCGTCTGATCCGTGCAAGCCCTCCCCGATGTTCGGGGAGGGTTGGGAGGGGTTAGGCAAACACTTCGCCTTTGTGCTTCGCAAAGCGAAGCACAAAGGAAAGTCACGCCTTTTTCCCGGCTAGCCCACACGTGACGGTTTGCCCG
>JBEIPT010000258.1:0-5509 GCA_040376895.1 Lysobacteraceae bacterium
GACCGTCTGGTGTTCGCCGGTCTTCATGCCTTTGGCGTGCCAGTTGCGTGGAATCTTGCAGGTGGGTACCAGGAGCCGCTGAGCAAGGTCATCCGCATCCATGACCGAACGATGTTCGAATGCCTGCAGGTGTACGCGCCAGGCTGGCAACATTGAGTATGCTCGTCGCGGCCGGCATCGAAGCCGGGGAGGGACCATGCAGATTCCGGTAGACGCCTGCACTTCGATTGATGCACCGATCGAGTCGGTGTTTGCGTTGTCGATTGACCCGCGCGGTTTCCCATCCTTGTTTGCCGGCTTTGGGCTGGTACCCGGTTTGACCCGGATCGATGTCGATGGGGCGATCGCTGTCGGTACCGTCCGATCGGTTCACAGCAGTGACGGCTCCGTCTTGCGTGAGCAGGTCACCGTGCTGGAACCACCATTTCGCCACGCCTATACGCTCAGCGGCTTTCGTGCGCCGATGTCCTGGCTGGTCAGGGAAGGTCATGCCGATTGGCGGTTCGAACCTGAAGGCCCGGGTACGCTGGTTAGATGGCAGTATCGATTCGTACTCACCACGGTGCTCGTCTCGCCACTTGCATGGATCTTGCTGCAAGGCTTCATGCGCAAGGCGATGCAACGCTGTCTCGCTGCGCTGGCTGTCGAGAGCGCACGTCGCGGAGATTCTTGATGGAACAATGGATCCTGATGTCCATGGCGCCGGTGTTCCTCGGCCTGATCGGCCTCGAGGCCTGGTATTGGCATAGCCGTCGTCCGGGCATGTACAGCTGGGCCGATACCCTGTCGAATGCGACTCTGGCGCTGCTGCACCAAGGTGCGGACGCACTGGCCTGGGCGTTGACGCTGGGTGTGTTCGTCGCCGTGTACCAATTCCGGTTGTTTGACGTGCCGGCAACCTGGTGGGGTATCGCGTTGCTCGTACTGGCGCAGGACTTTTTCTACTACTGGTTCCATCGTGCCCATCACCGAATCCGCTGGATGTGGGCTTCGCATGTCACACATCACAGTTCGGAACGACTCAATCTGTCCACGGCGTTCCGTCAGAGCCTGACCTACCCGCTATCGGGGATGTGGCTGTTCTGGTTGCCTTTGGCACTGATCGGCTTTGCACCGACCCATATCGTTGCCGTGGTGGCCATCAATCTCGGCTTCCAGTTTTTTGTGCATACCCAGGCCATCGGCAAGTTGGGCTGGATCGAACATGTCTTCAATACACCGTCGCATCATCGGGTCCATCACGCCCGCAATCCAAAGTACATCGATCGCAACTATGCCGGTGTGTTGATCATCTGGGACAAGTTGTTCGGCACGTTTGTCGAGGAAGACGAAGCGGTGCCTTGCGAGTACGGCATCGTCAATCCGATTCACTCGCACAATCCGGTCACGCTGACCTTTCACGAGTGGCGCAGCATGTTCCGAGATGCCGTGCGTGCACGCGGGCTGACGGCGGCGCTGGGACAGTTGTTCGGGCCTCCCGAAAGGGCGCTGGCCCATATCGAGGGTCAAACTGGCGGAAGTCCGGCTTCACCCTCCTGAATCGCACTTGCCAGAAGGGTAGGTTTTGTTATCGTCGGCGGCTGATTCAATGAGACCGTCACCATGCGCTTCCTGCTCAAATGGGGCTTCCGCCTCGGTTCGCTCGCCATCCTGTCGCTGGGATTGCTGATCGCCCATACCGTCTGGTTCAAGCCGCTCAGCATCAACTGGTTCTACGAGCGAGTGTTCTTCATGTTCGGGGCGCAGAATCCCGAGATGTTGTCGAGCATGCGGATCCTGCCTTCCTGGCTGGATTGGTATGGTGACGATCTGTCGGATTCATCGCTGGCGTTCGAAGACGAAATGCGGGCGCAGATGCAGACCGACCTTGCCACGCTGCGCCGATACGACCGCAACAAGCTGGATGCCGAGGGCAAGCTGTCGTATGACATGTTCGAGTACTTCCTGGCGATGCAGGAAGAGGGTGACCGGTTCCGCCATCACAACTATCCATTGAACCAGTTGTTCGGCCTTCAGAACGGCTTGCCGACGTTCATGGCGACCCAGCATGCGGTGGACAGCGTCGGTGCCGCCGAAGACTACGTCGCACGCCTGGACAAGTTCCCGCTCAAGTTTTCGCAGACCATGGAGGGACTGAAGGTACGCGAAGAGGCAGGCATTCTGCCGCCGACATTCGTTGTCGAAAAAGTGCTGGACGAAATGCGCCGGTTTGTCGCGACCGCTCCCAGGGAACACATCCTGTACACGAGTTTCGTCGAGAAGCTCGACAAACTGCCGGCAGGCACTGTCGAAACATCGGAACGCGAACGCCTGCTCGGCGAAGTGGATCGAGCGATCCAGCAGTCGGTCTTTCCGGCGTACCAGCAGTTCATCACCTACTACGAAGCGCTCCAGCCGAAGACCAAGGGCAACCACGGCGTTTGGGCATTGCCGGATGGTGAAGCCTTCTATGCGTTTGCCGTGCGCGAACAGACCACGACCGACATGACCGCCGATGAAGTGCATGCTCTGGGTCTGTCGGAAGTGGCACGGATCGAAGGCGAGATGGATACGATCCTCAAGGCTGAAGGTCTGGTCGACGGATCCATCGGTGCACGGGTCCAGATCATCGCCAAACGCCCCGACCAGTTGTATCCCGATACCGATGAAGGCCGCGAACAGATCATCGCCGATTTCCAGCGCATCATCGACGAGATCGATGCCGGTCTGGGTGACACGTTCAACGTGCGGCCGAAGATGGGGGTGCGTGTGGAGCGGGTGCCGGTGTTCCGCGAGAAGACCGCACTGGGTGCCTATTACAACCCGCCTGCGTTCGACGGATCGCGCCCTGGCGTGTTCTCGATCAACCTGCGCAACACGGCGGAAGTGGCGCGATTCGGCATGCGCACGCTGGCGTATCACGAGGCGATTCCGGGGCATCATTTCCAGACCACGATCCAGCAGGAACTGACCGGCGTACCGACGTTCCGCAAGGTTCTGCCGTTTACGGCGTTCTCGGAAGGCTGGGCGCTGTATACCGAACGTCTGGCCTGGGAAATGGGATTCCAGAAAGAACCTCTGGACAACCTCGGCCGCCTGCAGGCGGAGATGTTCCGCGCCGTCCGCCTGGTCGTCGACACCGGCATGCATTCAAAGCGCTGGACGCGCGAGCAGGCCATCGAATACATGCTGGCAAAGACCGGCATGCCGGAAACCGATGTGGTCGCAGAGATCGAGCGTTATTTGGTCAATCCCGGGCAGGCTCTGGCGTACAAGGTCGGCATGAACCGCATTCTCGAACTGCGCGAAAAGGCCAAGGCAGAACTCGGCGACAAATTCGTGCTCGCGCGTTTCCACGACATGATGCTGACCGGCGGCGACATGCCGCTGACCTTGCTGGATCGACGCGTGGCCGAGTGGATTGCTGTCGAAAAGGGCGCATAGGTTGAGCATGAGAGAAGGCTGGCGTTGAGCAAAGCGAAGCCCAGCCTTCGACACCCGCTGTGAGCATGCCTTGCGACTTCATGTGTCCGGAATGCTCAGTGCAAGACAAAACAAAAAAGCCCGCACAATGTGCGGGCTTTCTTGTTGATTCTGGCTCCCCGAGCTGGATTCGAACCAGCGACACACGGATTAACAGTCCGTTGCTCTACCGACTGAGCTATCGGGGAAGGAGCCGCGCATTTTGCTGATCCGACGGGGGGCTGTCAAGCCCCCTGCTGGCGTCGCTTATGACTTTGGCGCGGGCAGGGCGTTCGCCGTTTGCGAAAGGGCGACAAGGCGGCGTTTGCCGTCCTCCACTGCGGACTGGATTTCCTTTTCGTTGTTGGCCGACAAGGTGCGCATTTCGTCGATGATGCTGACGGATTTTTCCTGGAACGTGACGACCGAGTCGACCAGCTTCTTGATTGATTCTGCGCGCAGGGTCGGGCCATAGCCGGCTCGTGTGGCTTCCTCGAGCACCTTGGTGCCGACTTCGCCGAGCGTTTCGAGACTCTTGTTCATGCCGGTTTTCATGGCTTCGAGCGTCTGCGTGGATTCGTGCAGGCCGTGCATGCCGGTGAACGAAGCCGACAGTGCCGTAAACACCGTTTCGTTCGTGCCGAAGAACGTGACCGATTGCGAATACACCCGTTCCTTGGCATTCGTGATCTGCATCAGGCGCGCCATGATCACTTCGGTGGTGTTGTAGGAGATCGACAGGTTTTCGGCGAGATCCTTGGCAATCTGGTAACGCTTGTCCTCATCCTGCAACTGCCGCAACTTGTCGTCGCGTGCGAGCTCCAGACGCGCAACCAGTTCACGGTCTTCCGAGTTCTTCTGCGCTTCGACGGCATCGGATGACGCCTGCAGTTCCTTGCGCGCGAGATCGAGAAACTCTTCGGCCTTTTTCAGCACTTGCAGGCCCAGAACCTGCGATTCCTTCAGGGCCCCGCGAAAATCGCGATAGGCATCGAGGATGGTCTGTTCTTTCTGGATCTGTTCCTTGGAGTCGCGGGCGACCTCAAGGTAAGTGTCCTTGATGCGGTCGAACCGGCTCGGGATGTCACCGCGCGTGATTTTCATCCAGATGTTCGACAAGCGCTCGAAGGTGTCGATCTTGCCGTCCTCGACCTGCAGGACCATGGCCTTGGCGTCGTCGCGGATGCTGTCGAACGCGGTGGTAATGGCGCGGTAACGCTCGCCGACCGCCATGTCGGAAATCTGTTCGCGCACGACTTCGTTGAACAGGCTGGCCTGCGACAGCGTGCGGGCGATCGCCAAGGTCTTGTCCTGATCGAGATGGCTGATCTTGTTGATCAATGCCACGACCGGTGCTTCCTCGGGCTGCGACTTGATGAGTCCCAGATCACGCAGGGCGCCAAGAGCTTTATCAAGACGGGCGAGTGGGGCGAAGGCGGTTTGCGTCATGGCGATCCTCAAGGGCAGGGTGGATACCCGGATGATACGGGCGCCACGTGTCGACGGGGGATGACGAACGTCAGGACTTTGGTCCTGCCGCACTTTTCGGGTCATTCGCTCGACGAATCAACCGCTTGCGCGATTCATTCACCCATACGCTGGCGTCGGAGCACGCTGCCCGGTCATGTTTTGACGGACTGTCAGCCGCGATATCGACGTTCGACGTAACGTTCGATGATGCCGACGAATTCTTCGGCGATGTGCTCACCGCGCAGCGTGACGGTCTTTTGGCCGTCCTCGAACACCGGCGCGACCGGGGCTTCGCCGGTGCCGGGCAGGGAAATGCCGATGTCCGCGTGTTTGGATTCACCCGGCCCGTTGACGATACATCCCATGACCGCAAGCGACAGGCTCTCGACACCCGGATGCTTGAGTTTCCACTCGGGCATCCGCGCTCGGACGTGATCCTGAACGGTCTTGGCGAGTTCCTGGAAAAACGTGCTGGTCGTGCGGCCACAACCCGGGCAGGCAGTGACGAGTGGTGTGAACGCACGCAGACCGAGCGTTTGCAGAAGCTCCTGGGCGACAATCACTTCACGTGTCCGCGATTCACCCGGTTCCGGCGTCA
>JBEIPT010000150.1:0-8721 GCA_040376895.1 Lysobacteraceae bacterium
CGACACCGCCGACGTCGAAGCCTGGCGACAGTTGCCTGTGAGCGAGCGGCTCCGGCACGCGCTGGTGCACGGAATCGACGCGTTCATCGAGACCGATACCGAGGAAGCGCGCCAACTGGCGGCGCGACCTTTGGAAGTCATCGAAGGTCCGTTGATGACCGGCATGAACGTCGTTGGCGATCTGTTCGGCGCCGGCAAGATGTTCCTCCCGCAAGTGGTCAAGTCGGCGCGGGTCATGAAAAAAGCCGTGGCGCACCTGATCCCGTACATCGAGGAAGAGCGACTGCGCACCGGCGAAGCCCCGCGCAGCAATGGTCGGATCGTCCTGGCAACAGTCAAGGGTGATGTCCACGATATCGGCAAGAACATTGTCGGTGTGGTGCTCCGCTGCAACAACTTCGAGGTCATCGACCTCGGCGTGATGGTGCCTGCGCAAACCATTCTGGATCGTGCCCGCGAAGAACGCGCCGACATCATCGGACTGAGCGGATTGATCACGCCCTCACTCGATGAGATGAATCACCTCGCGCGCGAACTGCAACGCCAGGGTTTCACGCAGCCGCTCCTGATCGGTGGTGCGACGACGTCGCGCGCGCACACGGCGCTGAAGATCGAACCGTTCTACAAGGCACCGGTGGTGTGGGTCAAAGACGCTTCGCGTGCGGTCGGTGTTGCCCAGAACCTGGTCAGCGAAACCCAGCGCGAGCCCTTCCTGGCGCGGATCCGGAACGAATATGCCGAAGTGCGTACCCGGCATCGCGACAAGGCCGACGGCAAACGGCTGATCCCGTTCGAAACGGCGAGGAAGCGCGCATTCAACCAGCCATCGGATCCGGTCCGGCCGCACTTCACCGGCGTGCGCGTATTCGAATCGTCGATCCGCGATTTGCTGCCCTACATTGACTGGACTCCCTTCTTCCAGACTTGGGAGTTGGCTGGAAAATATCCCGCCATCCTGCATGACTCCGTGGTCGGTAGCGAGTCGCGAAAGCTGTTCCAGGATGCGTTGGCGATGCTCGAGCACATCTGTCAGGACAACTGGCTGACCGCAAAAGCGGTGCTCGGCATTTGGTCGGCACGGCGTCGCGGCGACGACGTCGACGTGTTTGCCGATGAGGAGCAGAAGCGCAAGCTCACCACGTTCAACTTCCTGCGTCAGCAGGCCGACAAGCCCATCGAACGACCGAACCTGTGCCTGGCGGACTTCGTGTCCGATCAGCCCGGCGACTGGATTGGCGCGTTCTGCGTCACGGCAGGTCTGGGCATCGAACGCTACCTCGCGCGGTTCGAAGCGCAATACGACGACTACTCCAGCATCCTGCTGAAGGCGCTGGCCGACCGCCTGGCCGAAGCTTTGACCGAAGCATTACATGCCAAGGTGCGTCGCGAGATCTGGGGTTATGCCACCGATGAATCCCTCGACAACGACGCGCTGATCAACGAGAAGTATCGCGGCATCCGTCCGGCCCCCGGTTATCCGGCTTGCCCCGATCACACCGAGAAACAGAAGATCTTCGACTTGCTGGACGCCGAACAGGCGATCGGCGTGAACCTGACAGAAAGCTTCGCGATGTATCCGGCCGCCAGCGTCAGCGGCTATTACTTCGCGCACCCGGAGAGCCAATACTTCGTGGTCGGTCGGGTGACCAAGGAGCAGGTCATCGACTATGCGGGCCGCAAGCAGCAGAGTGTGGCCGACACGGAACGCTGGCTGGCACCGATCCTGGATTACGATCCGGATTGACAATGCCTTAACAAAGCGGCGCCAATTCAAACAGTTGTTTTGTCCTTCACCCTGAATTGCGTACACTCTCGGAAATCCGTTTCTGGAGTGTCCGATGGCCCGTTCTCCGACTGCACGTTTGCTTCGTTGTGTTCTGATCGTGCTTCCGCTTCTTGCGTTGGCCGCGTGCATGGGCGGTCAGGACGTGAAACGGATCAATCCGCCCGATGCTTCGGTGCAGAGTCTGGTGGTGACTGCCGACTCGGCGCGCCTGTCGGTACGCGTCCACAATCACAGTGATGTTGCCATGCAGTTCGGCGCATTCGACCTTCAGTTGCGGTTGGGCACCAACGCACCGATTGCATTGCGCAGCAGCGAGACGATCGATGTCACGCCGCACACAGCCGAAGTGATGACGATCGATGTGGATCGAAGCCGATTGCCGGCGGAATCTCTGGCGCGCCTGGAGCGCGGCGAAATGGTCGCCTATGCACTGTTCGGCAACGTCGAAAGTCTCGAACCCAGGAATCGGACTTACGACCTCAGTTTTGAAGCACGCCTCAGCGCCGTCCCGGGAAAACCCGGCGAATATCGCTGAAGCAGACTTCCCCCTTTCCCCCGAATTCCGGAGTCTTCCCATGAGTCGATATACCGCCCCGCTGGCCGACATGCGTTTTGCCTTGTTCGATGTCCTGGGTGCCGAACCGATTTTGACCAATCTGGCCGGTGGTGAAGGCCATACCCGTGACCTGCTTGATGCGGTGCTGGATGAAGGCGCGCGCTTCAATGAGCAAGTGCTGGCGCCATTGAACAAGTCCGGCGACCAGGAAGGTTGCCACTTCGAGGCAGGTGTCGTGCGCACGCCGAAGGGCTTCAAGGAAGCCTACAAACAGTTCGTCGATGGTGGATGGGCGGGTCTTACGGCTCCGGCCGACATGGGCGGACAGGACCTGCCGGAAGCAATCGGCGCCGTGTTCAAGGAAATGATCGACTCGGCCAATCTCAGTTGGGGCACGTATCCCCTGCTCTCGCATGGTGCGACCGAATCACTGAAAGCCATTGGCTCGGATTGGCAAAAGGAAGTGTTTCTCAAGGCCATCGTCGAGGGTCGCTGGACCGGAACGATGTGCCTGACCGAACCGCACTGCGGTTCCGATCTGGGCCTGCTGAAGACGCGCGCCGAACCCACGGCCGACGGCACCTACAAGATCTACGGCACGAAGATCTTCATCACCGCCGGCGAACACGACATGACCGACAACATCGTGCACCTGGTGCTTGCGCGCCTGCCCGATGCACCGGCCGGGACTCGAGGTATCTCGCTGTTCATCGTGCCGAAGTTCAAGGTGGACCAAGCCGGTGTTCAGGGCGAACGGAATGCCCTGGCCTGCGGTTCGATCGAGCACAAGATGGGTATCAAGGCATCTGCCACCTGCGTGATGAATTTCGACGGTGCCGAGGGTTACCTCATCGGCGAGGCGAACAAGGGTCTCGCCGGCATGTTCATCATGATGAACACCGCTCGCCTCGCTGTTGGCCTGCAGGGACTTGGGCTCATGGAACGTGCTTATCAGAACGCCTTGGCGTACGCCCGTGACCGTCTGCAGATGCGTGCACTGACTGGCGCGAAGCGTCCCGACAAACCGGCTGACCCACTGATCGTGCATCCGGACATCCGGCGCATGCTGCTGACGCAGAAGGCGTTCCTGGAAGCCGGCCGAGTGCTGACGTATCGGGCCTGTTTGCTGGTCGATATCGCCCATCGGGGTGCCGATGAAACCGCACGGAAACAGGCCGACGACCTGCTCGGGTTCCTCACGCCGATCGTGAAAGCCATGATGACCGAACTCGCCGTGGAGAACTGCTACCACGCGCTGCAGATCTTCGGTGGCCACGGCTACATCCAGGAATGGGGCATGGAACAGTTGGCGCGTGACGCACGCATCACCACCATTTACGAAGGCACGACCCAGATCCAGGCACTGGATCTGCTGGGACGAAAGATCATGCAACTGCAGGGTGCAGGCTTGCGTTTGTTTTCGGCCGAAATCGCCGAGTTCGCACGCGCGCAGACGAGTGGTGATGCCGCACCGTTTGCAGCCGTGCTCGGCACGCTGAATCAGGAATGGTTGGCGATCACGCAGGCGATTGGCGCTCGTGCTGCCAAGAATCCCGACGAATTGGGTGCCGCAGCGGTCGATTACCTGTTCTATTCCGGCTACGTGGCCATGGCCTATGCACTCGCCCAGTCGGTTGCTGCAAGTGCCAGCCGCGGCGGCGATTTCCATGCCTCGAAGCTGGCCGTGACCCGGTTCTATTTCGACCGCATCCTGCCGCGCCTGACCGCCCACAAGGCTGCGCTGGAAAGTGGCGCCGACAACATGATGGCGTTTGACGAAGCCTTGTTCGGCTGATCCCTTACATGCTGAACATCCGCCCTGCATTGGCTTCCGACCTCGGCCTGATCCGCAGCCTGATCGAGGATCTCGCGGAGTACGAGCAACTCCGCGACCATTGTTTTGCGACCGATGAGGCCTTGCGAGAGGCCTTGTTCTCGGAGACACCGGCCGCCGAATGCCTGATTGCAGAGTGGAGCGGTCAACCGGCTGGTTTCGCGCTGTTCTTCCATAACTTCTCGACGTTTGTCAGTCGGCGCGGCTTGTACCTGGAAGACCTGTTCGTTCGCCCGGAGTTTCGCAAACACGGAATCGGCCGGGCCGTGCTGAAACATCTGGCGCGGCTTGCCATCAATCGCGGCTGCGCCCGGTTCGAATGGTCCGTGCTGGACTGGAATGAGCCCGCGATCCAGTTCTACAAGGCTTTGGGCGCAAAGCCCATGAGCGAATGGACGGTGTTTCGGGTGGACGGTTCGGCGCTGACGGATTTGGCGGAGTAGCTACTTCGCTGCGCGAAGCACAAGGGCGAAGTGTTTGCCTAGACCCCACCCAACCCTCCCCGAACATCGGGGAGGGCTTGCACGGATTGGACAGCGTCGAATTCGCGGCTGAAGCCGCTCCCACAGAATTGCCTTGAGGCATCGCGGCTGAAGCTCCCACAGGTGAATTAGTTGGGTTGTGCCTACACTGGAAAAGCGCCGCCACTTCAATCTGTGGGAGCGGCTTTAGCCGCGATGCCACGAAGTTTAGGACTAGCCCAGATCAGCCCTCCCCGATGTCGATGTTCGGGGACGGTTAGGCAAACATCGCTCAGGTCAGTCAGCTTTTTTCGAGACAGCGCGCCTGCGCACTGCCTTTTTCGCCGGAGCTTTCTTGGCTGCAGCTTTCTTTGCAGGCGGCTTTTTTGCTGCTGCAGATTTTTTGCTGGCAGCCTTACGGGCCGGTTTGCGCTTCGGCGTTTCGTCATCAGTGAACAGCGAACTGGCCGGACTCAACTCGAAGCTCGGCACCAGCGCCGCAAGCCGCGTACTCCAGGCCTTGGCCGTATCACTGACCTGCTCGACCGCAGTGCGCGCAGACTTGCTGGCCCAATCGGTCAGATCCTTCGGATCGATTGCGGTCAGGCCCATGAACAGGCCCGGCCACTGACTGACTTTGGTTTCGCGCATCAGGCACAAGGCTTGGGCACGTTGACCGATGGCATAGGTTGCCGCGATGTGGCTGGCGGTCGACGTGCCGACTTCAGCGATCGGCCAAGCCCGCTTCAACAATCGGGTGCCGAGTTTGTCGGCAATCGTATCGACCAAGGTCCGCGCGCTGCGCCGGGCGATTTCATCGGCGCCGAGGTTGCTCGCCGCGATCGTCAATACCGCCACCCGCAACAGCGGATCCGGCATCTCGACGTCATACAGCACAAAAGTCTCGACGACCAACTCGGCCTGAAGCGTGCTCAGCAGCGCGGGATCGGCGAATGGTCCGAGTGCGGACTGGGCAATCCGGCCGATGCCCGGCAAATTGCCGGTGAGTGTCGCCAACGCTGCCACACCGCCGACTTGCAGGCACTTGTAACGAGTCAGCTGCGCATGCAAGGTGTCGCGTGTGGCTTCGGGAAAACGTTTGCGCAACCGTTCCACGCGCTCCTGCGCCAGATTTCGGTCGGTGCCCTGGACTGCCGCCCATAAATTTCCGGTACTTCGCTTGGCCATGACTGTCTCCGATCTGTCATGTCCCGAGTGTAAGCCAATGTCGAGGGTTACACCCCGGAAACAGGCGCTCCGTCGTACCGGACATCGACAATCACGAACAAAGTCGGTCCGGCCGGCAATTCGGCGGTGAACTCGTCGTCGATCCGCTTCTTGAGTGCGGCCCGTGCGAGGGGCGAATCGATGCTGATCCAACCTTTTGGCGCGTCGGTTTCATCAGGCCCCACGATTCGATAGACCAGACTCTTGCCCTGCTCGTCCTCAAGCTCGATCACGGCACCAAAAAACACCGCCGTACGATCGGTCGGCGGCGCGGAGGCGATCCGCAGGTTCGGGATCCGCTTGCTGAGATATCGCACGCGCCGATCGATTTCGCCGAGCTGCTTCTTGCGATAGGTGTACTCGGCATTCTCGGAGCGATCGCCTTCTGCTGCGGCCGCAGCCAGCGCACGAACAACCTCCGGGCGCACGGTACGCCAGAGATGGTCCAACTCCTCCTTCAACCTGAGGTGCCCCTCCGGCGTGATGATCGCGGTGCTACCCGGTTGTGGTGGCCGCCAGCGTCCCATGCCGGATCAGCGCCGCGAGCGGCGATTGGAAGCGGCGACGCCTCCGAGCACACCGCGCAGGATCTGATTGGTCACTCGAGTGCCCGCCGTCCGCATCGCGGACTTGGCGACGGTTTCCAGCGCGCCTTGCCTTCGCGAAGTACCAAAGAAGAAGTCGCGCAAACGATCGCCCCAACCCGGTTCTGCCGCTTTTTGAGCCGTACCGCTGCCCGGCTGTGGCGGTGGCACTTCGGCTCCGGCCTCGGGCTCGGCCGCCCGCGCATTCAGCAATTCGAACGCCGATTCGCGGTTGATCTCGGTGTCGTATTTGCCACCCACAGGTGATCGGCTTCGCACCAAGGCTCGTTCTTCCGGGGTAATCGCACCGATGCGTGCGGTCGGCGGTGCCATATAGGTCTGTTCGACCGGCAACGGGATACCGCCTTCCTGAAGCGTGGTGACCAGCGCTTCGCCGACGCCCAGCTTCGTGATCGCTTCCACGACATCGACGCCCGGATTGGCCGGAAACGTTTCGGCAGCGGATCGGACGGCTTTCTGGTCACGCGGCGTAAAGGCGCGCAAGGCATGCTGGATGCGGTTGCCGAGCTGACCCAGAATGACCGGCGGCACGTCGTCCGGCAGCTGCGAACAGAAGTAGACACCCACGCCCTTCGATCGGATCAACCGCACGACCTGTTCGATCCGTTGCAGCAAAGAGGCTTCGGCGTCATCGAACAACAGATGCGCCTCGTCGAAGAAAAAGACCAGCTTCGGGCGATCCAGATCACCCACTTCCGGCAGGTTCTCGAACAGTTCCGACAGCATCCACAACAGGAAACTCGAGTACACGCGCGGCTTCAGGATCAGCTTGTCGGCACAGAGCACATTGATGACGCCGCGACCGGACATGTCCTGACGCATGAAATCGTTGAGGTCGAGTGCAGGCTCGCCGAAGAACGCGGCGCCGCCGTCGTTTTCCAGTTGCAGCAAAGCGCGCTGGATCGCCGCCACCGACTGCGGCGCGACCAGCCCGTATTTCGCCGAGATCTCCTTCGCGTTCTCGGACACAAACGCCAGCATCGCCCGCAGGTCTTCCAGATCGAGCAGCAGCAAGCCTTCGTCATCGGCCACGCGGAACGTGACGTTGATGACACCTTCCTGGGTATCGTTCAGTTCGAGCAGCCTCGACAGAAGCGTCGGGCCCATCTCCGAAACGGTGGTGCGCACCGGATGGCCGCCCTGCCCATAAATGTCCCAGAAGACCACCGGATTGGCCGCGGCCTGCCAGTTCGAAAGGCCCAGTCGCTCGATTCGTGCCTTCAGCTTGTCGCCGACCACCGCTGTCTGGCTGAGCCCGGCAAGATCCCCTTTTACGTCGGCCAGGAACACCGGCACGCCGAGTTTCGAGAATCCTTCGGCAAGCACCATCAGGGACACCGACTTGCCTGTGCCGGTTGCGCCGGCGATCAAGCCATGGCGATTGCCATAACGACCGCGCAAAAAAACGTCCTGACTGCCCTTGCCCAGCAAAATGTCGGTCATGGAAAAAGTTTCCTATCGGTAGACGAACCATTTCAACACAAAAAAATTGACCAGTGCCAGCATTGCCTCGACAACCGGTTTCGCCAGATACACCAATGGCCCCGGCCAGATCAGCTCGACCGCCTTGACCAGCAACGTACTGACCACCGTCATCACTACCCAGGCCAACACGAACCGCGCCAGACGGCGTCCGCCCAGCTTGTCGCCTGCGCCATCGGCAAACGTGAAACGACCATTCAGGACAAAGCCGACCATCGCCGCCGACGCCCGCGCACCGAGATTGGCTGCGACGACCGGCACGCCGAGCCAGAACAGCAGGCTGAACAGGGCCCAATCCAGCAGGAATTGGGTTCCGCCGATCAGCAAATAACTCAGAAACTGGCGCGAGATCGTCACGGACCTTGCCCGGGACTTGGCGCACGCGCCAGCGCCAGAACTCGAACCCGGGCAACACCGGCCGAGCGCAACGCGCGCGCGCAGGCATGGACAGTGGCAGTGGTCGTCACCACATCATCCACCAGCACGATGTCGGCGCCGTGCAGCAACACCGATGGCGCCGCTCGAAAGGCATCCCGCATGTTGCGACGTCGCTCCTGCCGCGATCGACCGACCTGGGCACCGGTATCCCGAACACGCTCCAACGCCAGCACGACGCGAGCGCTGGACTGCGCGGCCGCGGCTTCGGCCAGCAACTGCGCCTGATTGAAGCCACGCTGGGCCAGGCGTCTGTGTGACAGCGGCACGGGAACCAGCATCGTGTGCTCGTCGATATCGGTGAACTGCGTTGTCAGAACGTCGGCGAACAGTCG